>DAIDJI010000846.1 GCA_027451455.1 Planctomycetales bacterium
ATGGCCGATTTCGCGCTCTGCGGCGCGGCCGAAAGCTGCCTAACCCCGATGATCGTCAACGGCTTCGCGACGATGAAAGCGCTGCTCGGCCGCAAGCCCGATGATCGCTCATATATGAATCCTGCCGAGGCGAGCCGACCGATGTCACCCCGATCTGGCTGATGCGGCAAGCCGGTCGATACATGGCTGAGTACCGGGAGTTGCGCGCCCGGGTCTCCTTCCTCGACCTCTGCAAGCGGCCAGAACTGGCAACTGAGGTGACGGTCACAGCGGCGGAGAGGCTAGGAGTCGATGCCGCCATCCTGTTTGCCGACATCCTCCTTATCCTCGAGCCGATGGGCTTTGGGCTCGAATTCACGAAGGGCGAAGGACCCGTCATTCACAACCCGATCCGGACGACGGCGGACGTTGACGGCATCCGGCCATTTGAGGACCCCGCACCTCTCGCTTTCGTCTACCAGGCGGTTCGGTCGATCCGGTCGGCGCTCAGGTCCGACCTCCCGCTGATCGGCTTCGCCGGGGCACCCTTCACGCTGGCCTGCTACGCGATCGAGGGAGGCTCTTCGCGGCATTACGAGAAGGCCAAGGCGTTCATGTACCACGACCCAGGCGCCTGGGACGCGTTAATGAGACGGTTTGTCGATGCAACGGCAACCTACCTGAACGCTCAGGCCGCTGCCGGTGCGCAGGCGTTGCAGATCTTCGATAGCTGGGTCGGCAGCCTGAGCCCGACCGATTATCGACGATTCGTCCAGCCGCACATGGCCCGTCTGTTCGCCCAGCTCGACCCAACGGTGCCCACGATCCATTTCGGCACTGACACCGGCTCGCTCCTGGAACTCCAGTGCGAAGCGGGCGGGACCGTCATCGGCCTGGACTGGAGGGTCGACCTCCGATCGGCTCGCCAGCGACTTGGAGAAGGTCGAGCCGTCCAGGGGAACCTCGACCCGGTGGTCCTGCTCTCAAACCAGGCCGAGATCGAGTCCCAGGCTCAGAGGATCCTCGACGAGGCCGGCGGACGCCCCGGGCATATCTTCAACCTCGGTCACGGCATCCTCCCGACCACCCCGGTGGAGAATGTCCTGAGCCTCGTGGATTTCGTGCACAATGCATCCTTGAGAAGGACCCATTGATCGGGTGCGATCGGCTGACCGTCGGGCCGCAAGTCTGTTAAAATCCAGGAGTCAGCGATCCAGCTCGATGCGTTCGGCAAGCGAACAAGCATACGCGACGGGATTGACAAACGCGGATGCCAGAGTCGCTTTTTCCGAGCCTTGCTCGTTGGAATCGAATAAGCTGCGAGCGCTATCCAGAAGTCGCGTCGTGGCGGTAGCGTCTCATTGGAAGGGCTCATCACGAGAAGGGACGAGCGAAATTGGCCGAGGTGAAATTCGACCCGGCGCGGGCGAAACGCGTGGTGGTGGTGGGCGGCGGTCTCTCGGGACTGGCCGTGGCGCATCGGATCCACGAACGGATGGGGTTGTTGCGCCGGCCGGTCGAGCTGACACTCCTGGAGGCGCGGGAGCGAGTCGGTGGTGTGATCTGGACGGATCATCGCGACGGCTTCATCGTGGAGTGCGGGCCGGACTCGTTCATCACCAACAAACCCTGGGCGCTGGAGCTCTGTGGCCGGCTCGGTCTCAAGGAGAAGCTGATCGAGACAGACCCGGGGCGCCGTCGCTCGTTCGTGGTGCGCGACGGCCGGCTGACGCCGGTGCCGGAAGGCTTCGTCTTGATGGCCCCGCAGCGGCTTGGTCCGCTGCTGGCGACACCGGTGATCTCCTGGCGCGGCAAGTTTCGGATGCTGATGGACCTGTTCCTGCCACGTCGAGACGATGAGGCTGAAGAGAGCCTCGCGGGTTTCGTTCGCCGTCGGCTGGGCCGCGAGGCGCTGGACCGGTTGATTCAACCGCTCGTCGGTGGGATCTATACCGCCGACCCGAACGATTTGAGCCTCAAGGCGACCCTGCCGCAATTTTTGGCGATGGAGCGCGAGCATCGGAGCCTGATTCTCGCCGGGCTCCGCGAGTCGAGGCGAAAAGGACGACTGTCGGGCCAGGCGTCTGGGGCGCGGTACGGTCTGTTCGTGGCGCCCGAGAATGGCATGGGAGAGTTCCCGGCCGCACTCGCCGCGTCCTTGCCGACCCGAACGATCCGGACAGGCGCGGCCGTCCGACGGGTACTCCGAAACGACCCGGTCTCACCCTGGCTGGTCGAGTTGCTCGACGGTCCACCGATCGAGGCCGACGCGGTTGTTCTGACCACCGAGGCGCACGCAGCCGCCCGACTGATCGATACCCAGGATCCGGGCCTTTCGCTCCAGCTTCGGTCGATTCCGTATGCCTCGTCCATCATCGTCAATGTTGCCTACAATCGCGACCAGATCCAGCACCCGCTTGATGGCTTCGGCGTGGTGGTGCCGATCATCGAGCGGCGGCCCATCCTGGCCATCTCATTCCTCAGCGTGAAGTTCCCGAACCGGGCGCCACTGGGCAAGGCGCTGGTGCGTGTCTTCATCGGCGGGGCGACCCAGCCCGAATACTTCGACCTCGACGATACGGCCATTGAGGAGATCGTTCGTCGGGAGCTGGGCGAGTTGATCGGGGCCTCGGGCGACCCGCTCTTCCTCCAGATCGGACGGCACGCGCGATCGATGCCGCAATACACCCTCGGGCACCTGGAACGGGTTGAGGCGATC
>DAIDJI010000847.1 GCA_027451455.1 Planctomycetales bacterium
GAAAACTGAAAACTGAAAACTGAAAACTGAAAACTGAAAACTGAAAACTGAAAACTGAAAACTGAAAACTGAAAACTTTACTTCTTCAACAACCCATCGATCTCCTTGGCGAGCAACTTGTGGAGGGGTTCGGCGGCGTCGGGGTCGTAGCCGACGTGCGCGGACCGGACGATCCCCTTGCCGTCGAGAATCACCAGGGTCGGAAATCCCTCGACGTCGAACGCCTTGCCGACGGACCCGCTGGGGTCCAGCCCGATCCGGCCGACGGACCCGGCCTCGAGTGTGATCTTCTTGGTCGTGAGTGTCTTCTCGACGAGCTTTCGGACCTCGGAAATTTCATCCGGGCGTTCGTCCTGGCTGAGAGCGACGACCACGACATCCTTCCCAGCGTCCTTGTATTGCTCGATGAGCTTCTGGATCTCGGGGAGTTCCATCAGGCAGGGTCCGCACCAGGTCGCCCAGAAGTCGATCAGGACGACCTTCCCGGCGAGGTCGGCCTTGTGGACGGTCCGGGTCTTGCCGGGGCCGTCGAGGAGGGTCATGGTGAAGTCGGGAGCCGGCTGGCCGATCCGCTCCTGCACGGCGTACTCGGCCTTCTTCTGTGCGGGCGCGTCCTTGCCGGCCTCGATCGGGGCATAATCCTTCGGCGCGACGAAGGCAAACGAGTGATCGGCCGGGACCTTCGTCGAGATCGCGCCCGACGACCAGCCGAACCGCTCGATCGTCAGTTCCTGGCCCGGCGGCGCGCTCTTCTTCAGTTGCTCGGCATCCAGCTTCATCTCGATCGACGCCAGCAGGCCCGTGGCCGCATCCACGCCGAGGACCAGGTCGGGACCCTCCTGAAGATCAATCACCAGGTCGGGCGCGCCCTTCGCGTTCGGATTGGCCTTGTCGACCAGCTTGCCCCCCATCTGATCGAGCAGGACGTCGGGATTGACGCCGGAGAGCAGGCTCAAAAGAACGTACATCGGTGCCGCGGTCGGCGCCGCGGTCGTTCCGCCGAAGAGGACGGCGCCCGTGGGGCCCTCGCGAAAGGTATCGACGCCGATCTTTTCGGGCGCCGGCGCGCTGATGTACTTCTTCAGCGGATTGATCACCGTCGTGATCGTCTTGCCGTCGGAGGTGAGTCGGACCGGGCCGGCTTCGAGATCGACCTTGTTCGGCCGGACGAGCGTCAGCCGAAGCGGACGGGCCGTCTTTTGCGCCTTGCCGCCGAGCGTCATCGCAATGACGAACTCGCCCTGGTCGGAATAGGAGCCGAGCGCCTTGTAGGCGCCGGCGACCTTCTCCAGCCGCTCGCGCGCCGACTCAGCGCGGGCCGTCGCCGTGATCGAGAGCCCCGCCATCGCGAGAGCCAGGGCCCACCCAGCGGCCCGATTCATCCGTCCGATTTGCATGTAATTCCCCTTTGCGCCGGGCTCGTGAAGACCACATGGCCGCTCACTCGACCTCGGTAATGATGGTATTGGGATCGCGGGGGGTCAGCACGCCGTTGGTGCAATCCGGCAGGAGGTCGAGATCCTCCAGCACGATCGCGCCGATCAGGGCGTCGCTACGTCCCGGCTCGACCACCGCGTTGAACACACCCGACCTTCCGGCGTATTGCAGTTGGACTCCACCGACGATGGCCCGGGATTCCCTTCGGCCGTCGGCGAACCGGACCATGGTCCGCCCGGTCTCAGGCAGCCCCAGGGCCGCAATCGCGGATGGCGGCAGGACCAGCCGGGCGGCCCCGGTGTCGACGACGCCCATGATCATGGTCCGACGCACCTGGTCCGGCGCCAGGAAGCCATCTTCGGCGCGGCCGACATCCTTGTAGTTGGCCAGCTCGACTTCCACCGAGAAGCGTCCCACGTAGTCTCTCCAGTTCTTCATCGTCTCGAAGCCGGTGGCCATGGGCAAGCTCCTCGTCTCGGCTCGCGGGTTCTGAGAAAACGGAGACTGGCACCGTGAAGCCTCGGAGTCCGTCCCCGTTTTCTCGGACCCTTTCAATTCGGCAGCAGGTGGCCCATCTTGTCGCGCTTGGCGTCGAGATAGCGTCGGCGCTCCTCGACCTCCGGCGCGATGATCGGAACCTGGTCGACCACCTGGAGATCGTATCCGTAATACACGAACGCGTCCGTCTTCTTGGGGTTGTTCGTCAGCAGCCGGACGCGAGAGAGGCCGAGATCCTTGAGGATCTGGAGGCCGATCCCATAATCGCGGGGATCGGCCCGATAGCCGAGCGCCGTGTTCGCCTCGACGGTGTCGAGCCCCTTGTCCTGGAGGTTGTACGCGCGGATCTTCTCGATCAGGCCGATGCCTCGCCCCTCCTGCGGCAGGTAGATCAGCGCTCCGACCCCCTCCTGGCCGATCGTCGAAAGCGCCATCCGAAGCTGGTCGCCACAGTCGCAGCGGAGCGAGTCGAGCAGGTCGCCGGTGAAGCACGACGAGTGCAGCCGAACCAGCGGCGCCTCGACCGAGGCGAGGTCGCCCATCACGATCGCAACCGGCTCGTTGCCCGGCTCGTGCTGGACCCGGTAGCCAATGATCCGACCGTTCCCGTAGCGGGTCGGCAGTTCGGCCTCGCCGACGCGTTCGACGAGGCGCTCGCGCTGGCGGCGATGGTGGATGATGTCGGCGATCGTCACCACCTTGAGCCCGTGTTGCTCCGCGAAGGCGAGCAGGTCGGGCGTGCGGGCCATGGTGCCGTCGTC
>DAIDJI010000848.1 GCA_027451455.1 Planctomycetales bacterium
GGCACTGCCGATGACGATCGGGCTCCGGACCGTTGGGGCGGCCGAGCCGCCGGCCACAGCGATCACGGAGAAGATGGTGGGCGTCACCGACGAGCTGAACCGGAAGCAGACCGGCAAGCCCGTCCAGACCGAGCAAAAGGCGATCGTGGACGACCTGGACAAACTGATCGCCTCGCTGGAGAAGAAGTGCGAGGCTTGCCGGAACGGGATGAAGCGGAACCGTCCCACCCGCCCGCTTCCCGACTCGATGATCCGTCAGGGCACCGGTGGCGTCGGCGACCTGGTCGACCCCCGCGAGTCGGCCAAGGACTGGGCGAAGCTCTCCGACCGCGAGCGCGACCGAATCTTGCAATCGATGTCCGAGGGCTTCCCGCCCGAGTACCGGGTGGTGCTGGAGCGCTACTATCGCCGACTCGCCGAGGAAAAGCGCAGCCCCGAGGCCGGCGCCTCGGCCGAGTCGAAGCCGGCCGAGAGGAAGCCGGCGGGAAAATAAGAGCGATCGCAAACGCCCGGGGGCGGAGCCGATTCGGGCCGGCTCCCGGGGAGCCAATCGCCGTTTCCCGGGCGGTCCAGGCAGGAAAGGGCTCTGGCCGGGCTGCCGGGCGGGCCTGGAGCTTGCCAGGAAATGGACGGTAAAATGAGACGTATGACGCCGGCAAAGAAGAAGCTCAAGTCGATCAGGCTTTCCAGCCTGACCGACTTCCTTGCCGCCGTCATAGGTCGAGGAGTCTTTCGGTTCCGATGAGCATGGCGATCGGCGAGGCGGGGATGATCCGGATCGGTACTCGGGGGAGCCACCTGGCGCGCTGGCAATCGACCTGGGTGGCGGAGCGGCTTCGCGAGTGGAGACCGGGGCTCTCGGTCGAGCTGGTTGAGATCCGGACACAGGGCGACCGCGACCGCAACACGCCGCTCGCGGCGATGGCGACCGCCGGCACCGGTCTCTTTACCAAGGAGATCCAGCGAGCCGTCCTTGAGGGCGCGGTGGACGTCGCCGTGCATAGTCTGAAGGACCTCCCCACCCGAGGCCCCGACGGCCTGATCGTCGCCGCCGTCCCCCCGCGCGAGGACGTCGCCGATGCCCTGATCGCGCCTCGACATAAAACCCTCGATGCCCTGCCGCCAGGGGGGCGCGTCGGGACCAGCTCGCCGAGGCGACGGGCGCAGCTCCTGCACCGACGGCCTGACCTGGAGGTGGTCGCGCTCCGGGGGAACGTCGAGACCCGGCTGAACCAGGCGCTCGACGGCCGGCTCGATGCGGTGGTCCTGGCCTGGGCCGGTCTGCACCGACTGGGGCTGGACGGGCACGTCACCGATCGCCTCGAACCGCCGCGTTTTTTGCCGGCGGTCGGACAGGGAGCGCTCGGGATCGAGTGCCGGAGCGACGACGATCGCGTGCGAGCCCTGCTCTCGCCGCTCGATGACCGGCCGACGCATCGAGCCGTCCTCGCGGAGCGGGCCGCGCTGGCCGAGCTGGAGGGAGGCTGCATCATCCCGATGGCCGCCTGGGCCCGCGACGTCGACCGCGACGAATCAGGCGCCTCGGGCGAATTCCTGGCGATCGACGCGATGGTGCTCGACCCTGACGGCCGCGATCGAGTGACGGTCTCGGTCGCCGGACCTCGCGACGAGCCCGAGGCCCTGGGCCTACGCGCCGCTCAGATCCTGCGCGACCGGGGCGCCGAGCCTCTGCTGGCGCGGTCGCGGTAGAGCGGGTGATCGCCGAGGATTCGGAGTGAAATGATCTGGAGCCTCGGTACGTTCGAGAACACGTGGGACCGATCGTCGTGCGCGGGATCTGGTATCCGTTTGTGAGAGTCGGCGCTTGATGCCTGACGAGGCGGTCCAGCGATCCGCCTCATTTTTGGGTTCCCCAAGGTTGTTGAATCGCGCGGCCGAGGCGAGTGCGCCGGCCCCTTGACCACGGTCCTCACCCCGTCAGCTCGCTCGCCCGCTTCAGTCCGGCCGGCTTGCCATAGGCCAGGAACGCCTTTACCGCTTTCTCGAGGAACGTCCGGAAGCCCTGGGTCTCGAAGTCGGCCAGCGCGTGGCCGACGATCGCGACCTCGTGGAACGGTCCAAGGTCGCCGATCCGGATCCTCGGCAGGTCGCTCAGCACCGGCGGCTCAATCTCGTGAAACGGTCGCAACGCCAGCAGCTTTTCCACCGCACCGGCTCGGAACGTCGTCCTCGGGACGAAGAACCGGAGGGTGACCACCCACTCCGCCGATGTCGTCGCGTGGAAGAACGGGAAGCGGATCATCGCTTCATCCCGGGGACTGATCCGGACCACCCCGCGTTGCGACCACTCCGTCGGGGCGAATTGCTCCTTCCCCAGCTCCTCGA
Source organism: Planctomycetales bacterium (assembly GCA_027451455.1). Classification (GTDB taxonomy): domain Bacteria; phylum Planctomycetota; class Planctomycetia; order Isosphaerales; family Isosphaeraceae; genus JAKAUH01. The sequence goes on from DAIDJI010000848.1 coordinate 2,347, forward strand.
TCCGGTCGACGATCTTTTCCAGAATCTGGCCGTCCCACCTCGGCGGCTTCCCGTTCGCCGCGACCCGGTCGCGGGTATGCCATTTCCGGCCGTCCACTTCCCAGGGCGATTTGTCTTTTGGTCCGTTGTCGGCGGGCACCGTCGCGCGCTGGTACGAGCGCTCCGCCTGCTTCGCGGCCTTCGGGTCGAAGCGAGGACGCTCGGTCATCGGGCCCGCTTCGAGAACCGGCTTCAGGAACCGAGACGTGTGGCCCCGGCCCAGCGCGACGATCGCCTCGGGAGGCCCCTCGCCGACCAGGTCGCCGCCGCCCTGGCCTGCCTCGGGACCCAGCTCGATGATCCAGTC
>DAIDJI010000849.1 GCA_027451455.1 Planctomycetales bacterium
CTACTCCTGCTGGTCCCTCTGGCGCCCGCTCATCCCTCGCGCCGACATCGAGAGTTGGATCGCCAGCGAGACCCCTCCTGCTATCCCGAAACGCCACGACCGGGGGGGCCCAGAAGCTGGCCAGGCGGCTGGTCCGCCGATCCGGGATCGAGACGATCCGGCTCGGCGAGGTGAAGGAGCCCTGAAATCCAGGGGAGCGTTTCCGCGGCTGGTGCCCGGCACGGTCTTCAAAACCGTTGTGGGGCCTGGAGACAGGTCCCAGGTGGGTTCGATTCCCATCCGCTCCCGTTACCGTCAAACGGACCTTCGCGCCTGATTTACCCGAGGAAATACCCGCACTTCCGCAGATGCTCGACGCTTCGCGCCACGCGATCGTGGCGCGCCTCGAGCCCCGGCTCGGGCTCACCGCCGATCCCCTCGATCTCAATCGTGTAAGGCCCCGCAAAGCCCACGCTGTCGAGGATTTCACGGACCCGGACGAAATCGACACCGCCCGCCTCGCCGACCGCGGGGAAGTACCAGTCCTCGAAGCCGCCCCGGTTGTCCTTCAGGTGGACGTTCCGGACCAGGTGCTTCACACGCTCCAGCTCATCGCAGGGGTCGACTCCCTGGTTGTAGTAGGCGATGTTTCCGGTGTCGAAATTGAGCCGGACGTTCGGATGATCGACCTCGTCCATCAGCGCGAGCATCGCCGAGGCATTTTGAGTCGGTCCCTTGTGGGTCTCGAGCGCCAGCGTGACCCCGGAGCTTGCCGCGGTATCGCCGAGTCGCCGGAGATGCTGGATCACCGTCGATCGTTCGGCCGCGTCGGAGGGCTGGCCCGCTCCGGTCACGCAGACCGAGACCTGGAACCACCTCGCCGCGAATCGGATCCTGCGCTCGGTGAGCTCGACCCCTTCCACCGTTCGGATATCCGCCCCGCCGACGTTGCAGCCGCTGATCGCAACCTCGTGGCGGTGGAGGAGATTCAGGAACTCCTCGACGGTCGCGTCGTCGGCCTTTTCGGTGATGACGGCGGATTCAGGGATGACCAGGCCGCCGAAGTTGTGGCCGCGAAGGGCCAGCTCCAGGTGACTGATCCCGGCCGACCGAATGTGCTCGACCGCCGCGCGGACGCCCGACGGCCCGTAACAGTTCGTGAAGCAGCTCATGATCCGATTCAAGGACGTTTCTCCGTGGAAATCAATCGGCCTCACCGCCGACCGGCTCCAGCGTGACCGGGAACTCGCTTCCGGGATTGGCGACCCGGAGGGCGACACGACCTTCGAGGACATCAAGGAGGACCTTCCCGAAAAGCTCGGCGCGCCAGCCCTGAAGCAGTTGCGGGCGATGGTCGTCGGATCGGCCGTCGAGGTGCCACCGGATCAGGTGCTTCAGGTCGGAGACGGTCGCCACCAGCGACCCGGCGATCCGTTGCTGGGCGCAGCACTGAGCCATCGCGGCGGAGAGCAGGTTGGAGACGGTCGATAGACCTGGCGGCTCCTCGAACCGAGCGGAGAGGTCGGGCAGGTTTTCGTCGGGGATGGACCTGGCCTCGTCGAGTGCGTCGAGGATCTCGTCGGCCCGGCTCATCAGGCCGGGACGGTTGAAATCGCGGAGCGCTTCCAGGCCCTTTCGGTTGCTCGGCTGCCGTTTCGCGATCGCGACGAGCAGGTCGTCTCGCATCACCTGGCGGAGCGGACGGTTCTGTCGGCGGGCCTCGTCCTCGCGCCAGAGTGAGAGCCGGCGTGCCATTTCGAGCCCTCTTCGCCCGAGCTGGTTCAGGCCGGGTAAGCGCCGCCATCGCTCGTCGTCGGCCCGGCTCGCGATCTCGCCGATGAAGTCGCGCAATTCCTGCTCGACCCATTCGGTCCGGCCCAGCTTCGTCAGAGCCTCGGCGAGGAAGTCGGCGATGTCAAGCAGGTGTCGAACGTCATCGAGCGCGTAATCGACCTGAGCGGCCGTGAGGGGGCGCTTCCGCCAGTCGGTCCGGGTCTCGCCGCCCGCGAGCGAGACGCCGAGCACCTGGCCGACCAGGTTCCCGAGCGAGAGCGGGTAGCTGTACCCGGCCAGGCCGGCCGCCAACTGGACGTCGAAGACCCGTTCGGGAAGCCGTCCCGTCCGGATCTGGCAGATCCGGAGGTCCTCGCCCGCGGCGTGCATCACGACGTCGAGCGCTGGGTCGCAGACCGCCTCCCAGAACACCGAAAGGTCGCGGATCGCGAGCGGGTCGATCAGCGCCAGGCGATCGCGGGTCGCGACCTGGACCAGGCAGAGGACCGGCTCGAAGGTGTCCTCCGAAACAAATTCGGTGTCGAAGGCGAACCGCCCCGAGGAGCGGAGATGATCGACCAGCGATTGAAGCTGCGCCGCCGTGGCGACCAGCGAGGCACCCGATGAGGCGCTCATGTCCGGGCTGTGTCCCCGCGATGAGGCTCCGCGCCCTCCCCATCGCCCTGCCAAACCGCCCCCAGGCTCGATCCGGTCCCCGCGCGGGACGGCGCCGGATCGCGACCCCCGACCACCGATCGTCAGGGTTCGAGCTCTTCGAGAAACCGCAGAATCACGCCGTTGGTAACGGTCGGGTTTTCGTAAGGCGCCAGATGTCCTGCCGCCGGGATCACTTCGAGTCGGGCGCCCGGGATGGCATCGGCCATCGCCATCGACTCCTCGGGGGGCGTGATCGCGTCGTGCTCACCGAC
>DAIDJI010000850.1 GCA_027451455.1 Planctomycetales bacterium
CCATCGCTTCCTTGACGATCACGCCAAGCCCCAGCGCGTGGGCCTCGGCGAGCGCCGGTCCGGCGGAGGGCTCCAGCAGGTTCCAGGTCGCCTGGACGACGTCAAAGAGCCGGCCCCCCTCGATCCGGATTTCCATCGCCCGGCGGAGCGCCTCGGCCTGTCTCGGTCCCGAGAGCGAAAGGCCGATGTGCAGCCCGTCACCCTTCAGGCGGGCGAGTTCGCCGAGGACCGCCGGGTCCTCCAGAACGCCGCTTTCCAGCGTCGCGGAGTGGATCTGGTAGAGGTCCAGTTGATAGCCGAGCAGTCCGCGGCTCTCGGCCGTCTGCCGGATCAGGTTGGCCTGGGAGTGATCCTTGATCTCATGCTTCTCGGCGTCGGTCCGCCAATCGGCCGTGTAAACGTAGCCCCACTTCGAGCCGACGACGATATCGGCCGGGTCGATCCCCCGGGCCGAGAGCCACCGGGCCAGGAACTCCTCGGCCCTCCCGTACGACCGAGCCGCGTCGAAGTAGCGGACGCCCGCCGCCCAGGCGGCATCCAGGACCGCGCAGGCTCGGGCTTCCATCACCTCCACCGTGTAATCCCGATCCAGGTCGCCGGCGTGACCGATGTTGATGTACCCGGGCCGCCCGATCGCCGCCAGGCCCAGCCCGATCCGGGAGACATTCAGCCCCGTCTGGCCGAGCGTTGTGGTCCACATACCTGCCATCCCCCTCACTCCGGTCGTTCCCCCGCGATCGCTTCTACTCACCGTCTTGATGGCGAGTCAACCCCCTCGGTGGCCCAGGTCGACTCACACCATTGGACGACCCCCCTAGAATAGGGAGTCCGACGTCAAATCCTGACATCCACGATAGGGTTCTTGCTTGCGCCGGGAGGAGAGAGCTTTGGCCGCGACTTTGAAAACGGCACTGGTGACGGGTGCGGGGAGCGGGATCGGCCGAGCGATCGCGGCCGAGCTGGCGGGGATGGGCCTGCGGGTCGCAATGATCGGGAGAGATCGCGAGAAACTGGAGCGGGCGCGAGCGGGGCTCGATCGCGGGCGCGACTCGGCGTTCGTCGCGACCTGCGACATCGGCGACCGGTACGCGGTGCAGGGGGTGGTGGACCAGATCCGAACCGCCTTCGGCGGGATCGACGTGCTGGTCTGCAACGCCGGAACGAACGTGAAGAACCGGAGCCTCGAAACGCTCGACCCGGCCGACTGGGACAGGATGATCGCGACCAACCTGACCGGTTCGTACAACCTGGTGCACGCGGTCCTGCCGTCGATGCGATCGCAGAAGAACGGGCTGGTGATCCAGATCTGCTCGGTCTCCGGGCTCCGGGCGAGCACGCTGGGCGGGGCCGGCTATTCCGCCTCCAAGTTCGGCCAGGCAGCGCTCGGGATCTGTCTGGGTCGCGAGGAGGGAACGCGGGGAATCCGGTCGTCGGTCATCTACCCGGGCGAGGTCGAAACACCAATCCTCGACGCGAGGCCCGTCCCGGTCGGCGCCGATCGGCGGGCGGTGATCCTTCAGCCGGATGACGTCGCGGCGGCGGTCCGGTTCCTGGTCGAGCTGAATCCGAGGGCGCACGTCCCGGAACTGGTCATCAAGCCGACCGTGGACGACTTCTGCTGAGCGCGGCGCCGGGAGGTCGTCCCGAAGGCTCAGGGGTGAACCTCCCGGCCCTGCCATCGACCGGATTCGTCGAGCCGGTACGCCCAACGATTCTGGGGATTGCCGTTGAGCTCCAGGTGGTCCACTTCGACCGGGTGGAGGACGACCAGTCCGAAGTTCGCCGGTGGATTCTCGGGGTCCGTCTCACTCTCGATGAAGGGCTGGGCAGAGTCGCGGGGCGATCCGGGCTCGGGCCAGGTGAAGCTTCGCCGGGTCGATTCGACCATCCCACGCCAGGTCTCGCGACGGGTGAGGGCGGCCGCCGCTTCGGCCGTGTTCCCGTCGACGATCGAGGCGCGGGCCGAGATCCGGAATTGCTCCCGACTCATCGGGAAGTACCAGCAGACCCCGGCCCACGGAATCGATTGCAACTCAGCGACCTTGGCACTGTGGAGGTTGGTGACTACGATAATGGAATCCGACTCGCCAGCAAACCCCCGGAAGACCACCGTTCGATTGGCCGGCCGGCCATCGGAGCGGGTTGTCGCAAGCTGAAAGTACCGGGCGTGGGCCACATGACGATTCCTGTAGAGCGCCAGTACCAGTGAGGCTCGCCAAAGGGTTTCGGGCATCCTGGAAAATCCTCGCGAGCGGAACCATCCAAAACCGTTACGTCCACCATCTGGCTCGACGCCATTCTGGCCGATCCTTCGATCCGGGGAAACCCCCTGGAGAGGCCGACATCAAGACGCGAGCGAGGCGTCACAGGAAGCCGGAGTCGTTCCGATGGCGGAGTTCTTGACTCATCTCTTCGACACTTCCGGCTTCCCTCCGCGCTGGCGATGCGGGAACTGGTCAGACGCGCTCGGCTGGCTGCATATCGCTTCGGATCTCGGGGTCTGGTCGGCCTATGTCGCCATACCAATTGTTCTGGGATACTTCGTCACTCGGCGGAAGGACCTTCCGTTCCGCGGGATCTTCTGGCTTTTCGGGGCTTTCATCCTGGCCTGCGGCTCGACCCACCTGATGGAGGCCATCATTTTCTGGTGGCCGGCCTATCGCT
>DAIDJI010000851.1 GCA_027451455.1 Planctomycetales bacterium
CATCGGTCGGGATCACACGCACCTGCGTCCGCGCCCTGGCCGTCGAGATCAATGGCTCGCTCTCGGCGTTGGCCCGATCGTCGAGCTCGACCCCGAGGAACCCAAGCCCCTCGCAGGCTCCGGCTCGGATCTGTGGAGCATTTTGACCGATGCCGCCGGAGAACACCAGGACATCCAGTCCGCCCATCGCCGCGGCCATCGCCCCGATTCCCTTCCGGATCGAGTAAACGAACAACTCGATCGCCTCGTTGGCCCGGAAATCCTTCTCCCGGCTGGCCAGCAGGTCGCGGACGTCCGGACTCGTCCCCGAGACACCGAGCAATCCCGACTCGTGGTTCACCATCCGGTCGAACGCCTCGGGCGAGACGCCAGCCGATCGGGCAAGATAGCCGGGCAAGCCCGGATCGATATCACCCGACCTTGTCCCCATCACCAGTCCCGCGGCCGGAGTCAGGGCCATCGTCGTATCCACCGGCTTCCCTTGATGTACGGCCGCCAGACTCGCGCCGCTGCCGAGGTGCGCGAGTACGACTCGACCCCTCGCGACCTCCGCCCCGGCCGCCTCGGTCAGAGCCTGCATCAAATAGCTGAACGAGAGCCCGTGGAACCCGTACCGCCGAATCCCCAGCTCCTCGAATCGTCGGGGGATCGGGATCATCCGGGCGACGCGCGGCAGGTCGCGGTGAAAGGCGGTGTCGAAACAGGCCGCCTGCGGGACACCGGGCATCCCCTCAACGAACTTCTCAATCAGGGCGATCTCGCCCGGCAGGTGGTCCGGGTCCATCGGGCTGACCCGCCTCAATTCGTCGATCAACTCGGGCGTGATCCGGGCGGGCTCGGAGTAATTCGGACCGCCATGAACGACCCGATGCGCCACGCCTCCGATCGCCGATTCCCCGACGTTCGCCTTCAGCCACCCGATCAGCCAACCGGCTGCGGCGGCAAGGTCAGGCCCCTCGACATCCTGCTCGATTCGATCGCCGTCGTCGGGCGAGACGATGGCCCGCGTGCCGTGCAGGCCAATGCGCTCAACCCGTCCCCGCAGGATCGATGGCAAGATCGCCTCGCCGGTCGCCGGGAAGAGCGCAAACTTCAGGCTGGACGATCCGCCGTTGACTGTCAGCAGGCAGGAGCGATCCGGACGTCGTCTCACCATCGCGGCGATCTCGTCGGGAATGGGGATACGGACACCGATCGGGTTCCTCCGAGGGGACTGACAGCCTCAAGACGAACCCCAGTATAATGGAGGCCAGGGCGTGGCACAATCGCGAGGCCCGCCCGCGCCGGGGCCGCCAATCCCCCGATCGTCGACCCCTCGGGGGTTCGCCGGGTCGGCGCCCGGCGTTTCGACGCCTACTTGGAGAGGAGGGCCTAACGATGTGGGCCCTCCTCCCGGACTCACCGCCGGGAGCGGATCAAGACGATGGCCGCCGGACCAATCGATTTGCTGTCGAGGGCCCGCGCCGGGGAAACCGAGGCGCTGGGGGAACTGTGCGCCCTGTACCGGAATTACCTCCGGATGGTCGTTCGGACCGGCCTCGGTCCCCGGCTCCGCGAGCGGGTCGAGCTCTCCGATGTCGTTCAGGAGGCGCTCGTCGAGGTCGTCCGGCAGTTCCCACAATTTACCGGTCAGACCGAAGCGGCGCTCCTGGGTTGGCTCCGCCGGCTGGTTGGGCAGAAGTTGGCGGATCTGGGGCGCTATCACAGTCGGGCAAAGCGTGCGGGCGGCGTGTCCGCGCGTCCGCTCGACGCCCCGCCCGACTCCAGCGCCCGGTCGGGCGAGGAGGGCGGCCGGCTGCTCGACATACTCTCGCTCAGCCAGTCGAGCCCCAGTCAGGCCGCCAGCAAACGAGAGCAGCTCGTTTTACTCGCCGATGCCTTCGCCGGCCTGCCGGTCGACGAGGCCGATGTTCTCTGGCTCTACTACGCGGAGAACCTCTCCTACGAGACGATTGGTCAGCGGCTTGGCCTGAGCCGCAAGTCGGTCCGGGGGATTTTCGCCCGCGGCCTCAAGCACCTGAAGCGTACGATGGAAGGGCCGCCTGGCGGCTCGCTGAGGTATGACGATGGCTCCGCCCAATGACGACCCGCGACCGACCGACCAGGGGCCCGCGCCCGAGGTCGAGGAGGACGACGAGGACGACCAGCTCGGTGAGGCGATCGAGGAATTCCTCGGCCTCGTCGAGCGCGACGAGGCTCCTGACCTCGAATCGTTCATCGCTCGATACGACGCCGACCTTCGCGACGAGGTTCGCGCCGCCCTCGAAGGGCTGGAGCTTGTCCACGGCCTGGTCGGCCGAGGCGGCGGGTCGGGGTCCTGGAGCGGATCACGCGGCGGCTCGGGGCGTTGGCTGGAGTCGGGCCACCGAATCGCCGGCTACCGGGTCGTCCAGGAGCTTGGCCGGGGTGGGATGGGTACGGTCTACGAGGCCGTTCACGTCGGCCTCGACCGCCCGGTGGCCCTGAAAGTCCTCGGGACCCACGCCGCGCCCGACTCCTCGGCACGCCGACGCTTCCTCAACGAGGCCCGGACCGCCGCCGGCCTTCACCACACGCATATCGTCCCGGTCTTCGACGTCGGCCAGGTCGGCGGCCTCTGCTACTACGCAATGCAGCGGATCGAGGGGAACGGCCTCGACCGCGTGATCCGACACCTT
>DAIDJI010000852.1 GCA_027451455.1 Planctomycetales bacterium
CGGGCGGGGCAGCACCGAGAAGGACCAGCACGCCAGCCACAAGGCCCGTCGCGAGACCCATCGATCGGTTAACTCCCAATCGTCTGGTGAAGCTACGGTGAATTTTCTCGTGAAACCCCATCATTCCATGTGATTGTACCACAGTACCAGATCGACACCTCCGGACCAAGGGCAATCGTCCCATGCGACCTGGTGAATCGTGGAGGATGGGCCGTCTCCGTGGTATATTGGAAACAGGTTTGCTCGTGGGGCAACGGAAGAGGCAGGCGCCCAGGGCGATGGGGCCTGGGATCGCTCGTTCTACGGACGACGGGCCTCGGGGGTTCGGGCCGATCCGATTCCGGGCAGGGACGGCCGGGTGCCCACGAGCGGGTCCGGATCTGCCAACCGGGAAGGTGCGGGGCTTGGTCATCCTCCGGAATTTCCGCTGGATACGGGCGTGCCTGCTAGCGGGCGCGGTTCTCTCGGCCTCCGAGGTGGCGGCCGTCGAGGAGCCGACGTCACCCGCCCGGGCCGACGCTCCCTCGTATTTTGTGATCCTGGATCAGCCGGCCGATCTCGGCGCCCTCCTTCAAAAAATCCGACGCCCGGATGTGGAGGTCCGACGGGCGGAGCCCGGTCGTCCGGACCACTCGGCCTCGACACCCACCCCAGAGTCTCCAGCGTCCGCGCCCTGGGTGGTCGAGTCGATCCGGATCCGGGGGCGAGTCAGCGGCGATGCGGCCACGATCACGGCCGACCTCGCCATCGTGACTTCGGGCGACGGGCCGAACTGGGTGCCGATCCGGCTCGACGGCCAGCGTTTGATCGACGCTCGCGAAGGCGACCGTGTCCTGGACCTTCGGATGATGCCGGACGCCCGATGGCAAATCGAGCTGGTCGGACGCGGCCGGCATCGGGTCTCGGTGCCGTTCCGATGCCCGCTGACCACCGATCCGGCCCGGGAGTCGCTCGCCATCGAGATCCCCGAGGCACTCTCGACCGCCCTGGAACTCGACTTCGACCGCCGGGAGCCCGACCTGATCGTCGGCGCAAACGAGGTCTACGGCCAGTCCGATCTTCCCGACGGAAAGGGCGCCCGCCTCTCGGCCCGGCTCTCGCCGCGGTCGAGGGTCGCCGTGAGCTGGGCTGTTGATGCCGAGTCGGGCCGTCGGAATCCGCCGATCCTCGTCGCGCAGGGGGACATCGCTCTCGACATCGATCCTGAGCAGATGCGGACCCGGTCGACCTGGGTGATCCGATGCGTCCGGGGAATGACCCGAACCTTGCAGGTGCGCGTTCCTGACCGCGACGAGGTCACCGAGGTTCGGCTCGACGACCAGCAGGTCACGCCCGGGACCAGTGGCGCCCGGTATCCCGGCCTTTTGACGATCCCGCTGACCGATCCGCTCCGGCCCGGCGGCGAGCGTCGGCTGGTGATGACCACGAGGCGTCCGCATGCTCGGGGCGATGGGAACCGGATCGACTTCCGCGGGTTCCCGATCGTCCACGCTCGCGAACAGACCGGCGCCATCGGCGTGACGCAGAGTCCCGATCTGTGGATCGCCCCGACTGCTGCGCAGGGGCTCCGTCGGATCGTCCCGACCTACCTGCCGCGCGACCTCGCCGAGCGGCCCGGGACCAGTCTGGCGTTCGAGTTTCTGGATCAGCCGTTCGCCCTGGCGCTGGGGGTCGAGTCGTCTCCTCCCCTGATCCGCGCACGGTCCCGGTCGGCGATCCGGATCGGCCCGGAGATGGCCCGGTCTGAGACGGCGATTGACCTCCGATGGGTTCGCGGTCGGCCGTTCGAGGTTCAGCTGCGGCTCGGGCCCGGCCTGGAGTTGACCTCGGTCGGCCCGGCCTCCATGGTCGAGGCCTGGAATCTCGACGGTGAAGGCGCCGTGGATCGCCCCCGCGCGCTGACCGTTCGGCTGGCGCCCAGCGTCCGCGACCAGCCTCGCGTGACGCTCCAGGTCGAGGGCTCGCAGCGGCTACCGAAGCAGGGTCCGATTCGGCTGGGGCTTTGCGCTCCCGAGGCTTCGGCGGCGGTCTCCGTCTCGCTCGGGATCGAGGCCGATCGAGGGGTCTCCGTCGAACTGGACGAGGAAGCCTCGCGGCCCGCATCAGGCGACCGGCCGACCTTCCGCGTCGCCGATGCTCCCTCGGCCCCGACGACCGCCGATGTTCCGGAAGCAACCCCCCATGCCCTGAATCTTGAAGCTGCCGGAGGGCCTGATCTCCTCCCGCTTCGAATCACTCGGCTCCCCATCGCTCTCCGCGAGGAGACGACCCTCCAGGCCCGGATCTCGCGCCAGTCGGTTGAGCTGGTTCAACGGACGACGCTGACGGTCCGACACGGGGCGGCGGACTGGCTCTCGATCCGAGTCCCAGCCTCGGCGGCGCGTTGGGAGCTCCGGGATCGTGAAATCCTCGAGCGGAAACCGGTCTCGGATGCGCCCGATCATTCACGGATCGAGCGAATCCGGTTGGATCGCCCCATTCCGGATCGGGCCGTCCTGGAATTCCGATGGCAGGTTCCGATCGACCCGCCCCTGTTGTCGCCGGCCGCTCGGGAGCTGATCCTCGATCGGATCACTTTCCCAGGCGCTGAGGCGGCACCGGCACGTGTCGAGGGAATACCCAGCGATCGCAATACATTGGCAAATTGATTCGAG
>DAIDJI010000853.1 GCA_027451455.1 Planctomycetales bacterium
AAATGGAGAACGAGAACATGGAGGCTCGAAAAGTGGACCCTCGAAAGCTGATTGACGCACTTCGAGTGGAGATAACGGAGAACGACCGAGCGGTTCGCGCCCTAAAATCGGAAATAGGAGGATTACGAGTAATAAGCGAATCCGTTGCCCACAATCGCCGCGACGAGTTGTGAAAGGACGCTCTGATATCCCTCGTGACCGGGCTCTGTGGCCCCAATCTGGTAAGCCCGGCAGAGGTAGGCGATCGCGGCGAGTAGAATTCCGAGCAGCGCGATGATCGCGGTGAGCGTGTGCCTCGCGTAGCGGACTGGCGGGTCACGGAAGACCGAAACGCCGTTGCTGACCGCCTCGACGCCGGTCATCGCGGTGCAGCCGCTGGCGAACGACCGCATCAGGATCCAGAGAGTGGCCCCTGTTGTCGCCGGACCGAACGGCGGCGGAGTGACCACCGCCACGGGATGCCCGCCCGACGCCCACGCCCGGTAGATTCCCAGCCCCAGGACGCCCAGCATCGAGACCACGAAGAGGTAGGTCGGGATCATGAACGCCAGACCCGACTCCTTCACGCCGCGGAGGTTCACGATCGTGATGAGGGCAAGCGTCGCGAGGCAGAGCGGAAGGGTGTAAGGTTGCAACCCGGGGAGCGCTGAGACCAGGGCTCCAATCCCGGCCGAGATCCCAACGGCGACGACCAGGACGTAGTCGAGCATCAATGCGGCGGCAGCGAGCAATCCGGGGGCCGTGCCGAGGTTCTCACGCGCCACCGTGTACGAGCCCCCGCCCTGCGGATAGGCCGCAATCGTCTGGCGGTACGAGAGATAGACGACCGCAAGCAAGCCCAGGATCAGGATCGTGATTGGCCCGATGTAAGGGACCCCCTCAGCCCCCATCGGTATGAGCAGCGTGAGCGCGGCCTCAGGTCCATAGGCTGCGGAGGCCAGGGCGTCGAGGCCGAGCATCGGGATTCCGGCCAGGACGCCCACGCGCTGATGGCCCTCGTCGAGAGTCGCGAGTCGACGCCCGAAGAGCCAGTCCGAAATCGCCATGAAGGGAAATGCTCCAGGTTGTCCGGGCCGGTTGTCCCGACGACGATGTCGGGAGATCAGCCCGGTGGATTTTACCCTCGGCGGGCCGGCGCGACGATCGCGGATCGGCCGATCGGACCATCTGGGACCGCCTCGTCCTTCGCGCGGGCAGGTGACCGCGCCATATTAGTAGGGCAGAGATCGGCGGACCCGCGCGACCGGCGCGACGGGCCGTCCATCCCGGCGCGTGTCGCGGAGGCCCGATGGAAACCAACCGGCTCGATACCCACCAGAAGGCCGTCCAGATCAACCTGGACAACACCAAGTACGGGACTTTCGCCGAGATCGGCGCTGGCCAGGAGGTTGTTCGCTGGTTCTTCCTTGTTGGCGGGGCGGCCGGAACGATCGCCAAAAGCATGTCAGCCTATGACATGACCGTCTCCGACGCGATCTACGGCGTCGCCGGACGGTACGTGAGTCGTGGCCGGCTCGACACGATGCTCGACCACGAGTACAGCCTGATGATCGAGCGACTCGCTGTAAAACGCGGAGAGAATACCCGCTTCTTTACTTTTGCCGACACCATTGCAACAAAAAGCTACTCGCGCAAGGACAATTTCCATGGTTGGATGGGAATTCGATTTCAGGGCCACCCCGGCGCGCCGCCCTCGCAGATTATCCTGCACGTCAGCTTGCTCGACCGTGAGGCGACGTTGCAGCAGGAAGCAGTGGGCATCCTCGGTGTCAACTTGATCCACGCATCCCTCTACTCGCCGGACCCCACTGACCTGATCGGCCATTTGCTCGACGGGCTGAGTCACGATCGGATTGAGATCGACCTGATTGAGTTTACCGGCCCGGCCTTCGCGGGGGTTGACAACCGATTGATGAGCCTGCAACTCGTCCACCGTGGCTTGACCGACGCCGCGATGTTCACGGCGGATGGCAAGGTCGTCCAGCCGGCCGACGCCATTTACAAGAAGCCGATTCTCGTCCTCCGCGGCCGGTTCCGGCCGGTCACCAACCACACGGTCGATATGCTCCACAGCTCGCTCGCCCAGTTCCGCGACGAGCCTGCCAACCGTGGCCAGGATGTCCTCGTCGTCACCGAGATGACCCTCCGGCATCTCCAGGTGGAGGGAGATTCCGAGATCGATGATCGCGACTATCTCGATCGGATGGACCTGCTCCGGACTCTGGGCCGGCCGGTGCTGATCACCAATTTCGGAGAATTCTACCGACTGGCGCAGTACCTTCACCGACTCACCGATCGACTGATCGGCCTGGCCGTTGGAGTCGCGACGCTCCGAGAGATCTTCGAGGAGCGTTACTACGAGCATCTAGCCGGCGGCATCCTCGAGTCGTTTGGTCGCATGTTCAAAAATGATTTAAAATTGTATGTCTATCCGATGCTTGACCCTGTCGCCGGCACGTCCTCGACGGCCGCCGACTTCCGCGTCTCGCCCAGGCTCCAGCATCTCTACAACTACCTGGTTGACAACGGCCACATCGAGCCGATCCGCGACTACCGACCGGAGTTCCTCGGAGTCTTCTCACGCGATGTTTACCGGAAGCTGGCCGAGGGCGATCCGTCGTGGATTGACGACGTTCCTCCCAAT
>DAIDJI010000854.1 GCA_027451455.1 Planctomycetales bacterium
GGCTGCCTGTCGTGGGCGTGGACTCGGCCCGAAAGTTCGAGGATCCTCGCTTGCGCTCGAACGAACTGATCCAGAAGGCGAGGGGGCGTGATCCAGAGTCTTTCTGATGGAGCGTGGCCCATGGGCGAGATCACGGATCGAATCCGGGGTGTCCTGCTCGGGCTTGCGGCCGGGGATCGTAACGGCGGCCCGATCCGCATGGCCGTTCACCTCGCCGAAAGCCTCGCCGACCGAAGGCGATTCGACCCCGAGGACGTCCGGGCCCGCTACCTGGAGTGGTGGCGTGACGGAGCCTTCGACACCGGGCCGACATCGGCGACGGTATTCCGTCTGATCGAGGATGGGATGGAGCCCGCCGACGCCGTGGAGCGTGTCCACGATCAGTCGGGCGGCATGACGGCGGGATGCAATCCGGCCCATCGTGGTGCGCCCCTGGCAATGGCTTCCTTCCTGGACGACGACGAGCTGGCCGGGTGTGCTTTCCGGGAGGCGAGGCTGACGCACCAACATCCCTTGGCGGGTGACGCCGCCGCCGCCGTGGCGGTTCTGTGCCGGGCGTTGATCCATGGCTCAAAATGGTCGGACGCTCTCGCAACGGCAAAGATGGGACGGCTCCAGCCGACCATCGAGGCTCTCGACGAGCATGACCCGTGGCCCCTGTCGTCCGGTGGGTATGCCCCGGATGTCCTCCGAGCGATGGTCCATTTCGTGACCCGCAACGAGAACTTCGCTGATGCCCTCAGCGCCTCGCTCGACTTTGCCGGTCCTGCGAATTACTGTCCGGTCCTCGTCGGGGTCATCGCCGGGGCGAGATGGGGGGCGGCATCGATCCCCGTTCCGATGCTCCTCGGATGTGATCTGCTGGGCAGGGTCCGAGACGTCTCCGATCGTCTGGCGAATGAATGGGAGAACATGGGATGAACGGGCCAAAAACCGTCACCAGGTTCCTGCGTCATGACCTCGTCGATGTCGAGACCTGCGGCCAGATTCTCCCCCTGATCGAGGAGCAGGACGAGGCCGCCGCCGAGGTCCACCACGTCGAGATTCCCGACGCCAGGCTGCACTACCACGTCATCGATGGCCACGGCAGGATCGTGCTGGATGACGAGGAAATTGAACGGCACCGGGGCGTCCTGCACGACGTCCATGAGGTGGAGTAAGAACGCCGATGCGATCGACCCATGACCCGCTCCTTGCCGTGATGGCGTACCTGGCACTGACACTTGGCGCTTCCGAGACGCTCGGTGCTCCGCCTCCTCCCAGAGCCCATGGCCCGAGTCGCCCCGAGATCAGAAAGATCGGCACCCTGGACCTGGACATGGTGGAGGCGACCCCCGTCGTCTTCAAGGACCGCCTCTACCGTTTCGAGTACGTCCGCAAGGACTACAAGGCCAACACGACCGGCGACTCGTACTTCCGGTTCATCGACGTGGAGACCGGCGAGGCGACCCCGGCCTTCGCTCACGGCTACGATCTGGGCTGTGCCTACGCCGAGGGTGACTCGATCTGGGCGTTCGGCGTGGACCAGTGGGACGGCTCGAAGATCGCCGCCTTCCGCTCGACCGACCTGAAGCACTGGGAGCAACACCCGGCGCTGGAACTTCCCGGCTGGGGTCTGTTCAACACGTCGGTCTGCAAGGCGGGCGATCGCTATATCATGGCGATCGAGGTCGGCAGGCCGCCCGAGGTCGTCGGCGTCCCGTTCACCAACCACTTCGCCGAGTCGAGCGACCTGAGGTCGTGGAAGCTCCTGCCCGAGGATCGGGTCTTCACGAAGGAGCGGTACTCGGCCTGCCCGTCAATCCGCTTCCTGGACGGCATGTTCTACATGACCTACCTGGAAACGAAGCCCGGCCCGAGGTACGAGACCCACATCGTCCGGTCGAAGGATCTGATCCGATGGGAGTCCAGCCCACTCAACCCGATCCTGGTCGCCGCCGGGGAAGACAGGCGAATTGCCAATCCGAAGCTGACGGACGAGCAGCGGAAGAGGATCGCCGGGGCGGTCGACCGGAACAACTCGGACATGGACTTCTGCGAGTTCCGGAACCGGACGGTGATCTATTACAGTTGGGGCAACCAGCAGGGGACGGAGTTTCTGGCCGAGGCGGCGTATGATGGGTCGCTGGCGAGCTTCTTGCAGGGCTTCTTCCCGGACCGCTCTGTGGGCGTACGTCGAGAGCGGCTACGGTGATCTTCACCGTGCCTTGCGACGGGTGGAAGGGTTGGACGGGGCCGCTCCGCACCCTTCGCCACGAGCGAGATGACGGGAGACGATGATGGCCGAGAAGAAGCCCTCCGTGGAAGTGTCGATCGGCAAGTTCGACATCCTTGCCACCTACACCTACGCCCAGGCTCTCCTCGACGGCCTGGCCGACGAAGAGGCGAAGCAGCGGGGCATGGTGGCGGCGATCCTGGGGGCCAAGGCCCGGCTGGGGCACCGGGGCGGCTCCCACGAGGACAACAAGGCCGACAAGGAGGCCGCCGAGAAGAAGAAAAAGACGACTATCACCGGCGAGTCGTTCGACAAGCAGGTCGCGGGCAAGTTGGGCGCGTTCTTTGATGACGTGTTTCTCCCCGCCCTCAAGAAGTTGGTAGCGGCGGGACTGACCTATGACGACGTCAAACG
>DAIDJI010000855.1 GCA_027451455.1 Planctomycetales bacterium
TCCCCTTTCCGTCCGAGCGCCCGCGCCCGACCGATATGGGCCGAAGGAATCCGTGGATCGAGCCGGATCGCCTCGCCGAAGTGGGCGATCGCGGCGTCGTTGTCCTTGTGCTCGAGAGCCACCCATCCGCAGAAGATTTCGGACCAGGCGCGGGCCTTGCGCACGAGGTAGGCGAGGTCCACACCCGGAGCGTCGGGACGTGGCGGCTCGCCGGCCCTGGCAGTCGTCGCCACGATTGACAGCACCACCGCCCCGAGCCGAACGAATCTTCGAGACATCTGCCATCGTGGCATGAGAAAAGACCTCCTATGAAGGGAATGAACCGGACGGATCAGGGAGCCTGATGATAGGCGGTCCTCGCCTGATAGAGTTTGAGTCGCTGCTCGCCCTCGGTCTTCTCGGGACCGTTGGGGAAGAGGGCGTTGGCCTGGGTTTGCCACTTGACGGCGTCGTCGAAGTCGCCGGCCTCGGCGCAGGCGGCGGCGAGGGTGTCGAGGATGCCCGGCTCCTTCCATTCGGTCCGCTCGCCGGCGCGTCGGGCGAGAGAAACCGCGAGCTTGCCGTCGCGGTGCTTCTCGTCGATGCTGGTGGCGCGCACCCAGGCCTCGGCGTTCAGGACGTCGGCGCTATCGGGATCGAGCTGACTGGCGCGGTTCAGGTCGGCCAGGGCCTTCGCGGGCTCGTGCTTCTCGTGCCAGACCATCCCCCGGCTCGTGTACGCCGACGGGTTCCCCGGGTCGAGCCGGACCGCCCGGTTCAGGTCGATGAGGGCCTTCTCGAAATCCTTCTTCTCAAACCAGCCGAGCCCTCGATTTGTGTACGCCCATGAGTTCGACGGATCAAGCTGAATCACGTGCGAGAAATCGTCGATCGCCTGATCGTGCTCACGGCGCTCGGCGTGAAGGCCGGCGCGGATCGCGTAGCCGTCGGGGCTCCCCGGTGCCAGCGCGATCGCCGAGTCGCAGTCCTTGATCGCCCCGGCGAGGTCGCCGCGATCGCGGAGGAAAAGCGCTCGCGAGAGGTAGACGGCCGGGTTCTTCGGCTCCAGGCGGACCGCCGTGTTGAAGTCGGAAATGACCGGGTCGTGCCCGCTCTTTTCCCGGCCTTCGCCGCCCTGGGCCGGAAGGTCTCGCAAGGCGCCGGCGGTGGCGCCTTCCTGGGCCTCGGCCAGCGCGAGTGCCGTCGCGCGGCCGGCGTAGGCCTCGTGATTGTCGGGATTGATCCGGATCGCCTCGCTGAAATCGGCGATCGCGCCCGGGATGTCCTTCCGGCCCAGCCGGGCCGACGCCCGGATCGAGTAGGCGCCGGCGTCGTTCGGGTCGAGCCGGAGCGCGGCCTCGCAGTCGGCGATCGCCCGGTCCGGCTCCTGGCGGACCAGGTAGTGCCCGGCCCGGATCGTCAGCGCCGAGGCGTCGCCGGGCCGGAGCCGGACCACCTCCGAGGCATCGGCGATCGCCCGGTCCAGGTCGCCCCGGACGAAGAAAATGAGGCCCCGGACCGCGTAGCCGATCGGTTCACGCGGGTCGGCCTGGATCGCGTCGTTGGCGTCGTCCATTGCGTGCGTCGGGTCGTTGCGGACGAACAGCAGGACCTTGCCCCGCATCGCGAAGGCGTAGGCGTCGCCTCGGTTCTTCGCGATCGCCTCGCTGAAGAACGCGACGGCCTCATCGGCCGCGATCACCTTCTCGGCCGCGACCCACCCCGGCCCGCGCCTGGTCTTCACGCGGAGCCAGCCGCCCTCGGCCTTCTCGACAAGATAGAGGTCCGGCGCCGCGGGGTGCTCGGTACCGCCTCCGCCGGGCCGGTCGCTCATCGTCAGATCCGGCCGACGCGGCACGACGACCTTCTTGACCGGTTCGGGCGCCTCGCCGCCGTGGGCCGGGGCGATCGCCAGAATCAGGCCGAGGATCGTCCCAGGACCAACCGCCGCCATGCTCCGAACTCGCCACATATCGTGATCCTCCTCTCATCGCGCCGAAACGTTCGCCCCGGCGCGTACCGATGCCGGGGCAGCCCGGCCCCGTCGGCGATCGAGTGAGAATCAACTTCCCCCAATTCTGGCGGGAAATCGTGGCGAAAGGATGGCCCGAAGGTCGATGGGAGATATGCGAGGAAGCGCGCCAGCAGGTCGCCCGGATCGTCGTCGGAGACGGACTCGGCCGGAACCTTATCCGAAATGGCCGGATCGCACAAGCTGAGCTACGTGGGTGGCCCGGATGGCCGGATGAGCGTCTCAGGCGTCTCGCAGATCGTCCAGGAAGACAATGGCGGGGCTGGAAAGGCGTCGGAAGCCGTTGTCGTTCGTGATGAGGAGCGAGCATCCGGCCGCGTTGGCCGTGGCCGCGTGGAGGGCATCGGGTGTCCGTAGCGACGTCATCGTGGCGCGAAGACCGGCCGCAGCCCGAAGGATCGGAGCCGTGAGAGGAGCGAGGCGAATCCCGGGGCTCGCGAGGAACCTTTCATAATCCTCGGCGAGGGCCGTATCGCCTCGCCTCAGGGGGCCGACCAGCGTCTCCATCAGGGTCAGCTCGCTGGTAACGACCTCAATGTCTCCCCTGGAGACCGCTTCCCAGAGCGGGCGCACGATCGCTGCATAGACCGGATGCTTCTCGATGCTATAAATGAAG
>DAIDJI010000856.1 GCA_027451455.1 Planctomycetales bacterium
TCGCGCGAGCTGGTGGTCGATCCGGCAACGAAGGGCGTGGAATATGCCTTTGCCTATATTTCACGACCCAAGGGCTCTCAGGTGGGTTTCGGCGCGAGAATTGCGGACTGCGTAAGGTGGCGTGGTCCGTCAACTTCGACGCCGAACTCCTCCTCCGACGTACCCCCCGCTCTCGATACCTGGCTTAAAAACGCGTCCAGAGCCCTGGAGGAGAGTCGGGGATCGTGTGTCAGTCCACGGGCCATGCGGCGCCGCAAGAGTGTCCGGGGTCGGGCGCCCGCCCGGCCGTTGGGAAGCCCGGATTGTCCGTCCGCCATGCCCTCGAACGAACCGTGAGACCGGGTGGTCATGCGTAAAGGAATCGGCGTGAGTCCTGGTGTTGTGGTCGGCATCGCCCATCGGGTGGAGTCGGTCCTCGGGTCGATCGAGCAGCATCGGCTCGACCACCCCGGCCAGGTTCCATCGGAGCTGGAGCGGTTTGATCGGGCGGTGATCGACTCGGCGGCCGACCTTGAGACGCAGATCCAAAAGGTGGCGCAAGAGCTGGGGGACTCCGAGGCCAACATCTTCAAGGGCCACCTCCAGATCGTCAACGATCCGTCGCTGGTCTCGAAGGTGCACGACCTGATCGAGAACCAGCAGATGACCGCCCTTTCGGCGCTTCAGTCGGTGATGCAGACCTACGCGGCGCAGTTCGCCCGGATCGAGCAGGACTATTTTCGCGAGCGGATGAGCGACGTGCGCGACGTGATCCTTCGCATCGGATCGCACCTGACCCGTAAACCCTTCCTGCACGTCAATGGGACGGGTGAGTCTCGCAACGGCGACGAGTCGGTGATCCTGGTCGCACACGAGATTCTTCCCAGCCAGGCCATGAGCCTCGGCGACCTGCCGATCGCCGGGATTGTCACCGAGGTCGGAGGCTCGACCAGCCACGCCGCAATTCTCGCGCGGAGCCGTGGTATTCCGGCGGTCTCGGGCGTCGAGGGAGTCATGACCGAGGTCGAGAGCGGCGACCTGATGATCGTCGACGGTCGCGACGGCATGGTCATCCTCCGGCCGGACCAGGAGGCGACCTCGGCTTACCGGAAAGTCCAGCGCGAGTTTTTCAACATCAAGGATCGGCTCGTTGCCAACCGCGACCAGCCAGCCCTCAGTGCCGACGGCACCCGGGTCGAGTTGCTGGCGAACATCAATAACCTGGCCGATGCCCAGGCGTCCCAGAAGGTCGGTGCCTCGGGCGTCGGCCTGTTCCGGACCGAGTACCTGTTCCTCACGCACCCCGACGTCCCGGGCGAAGAAGAACAGTACGAATATTATCGCCAGATCATCCTGAACTCACCCGGCCAGTCCGTGACCATCCGGACCCTCGATCTTGGCGGCGATAAGACCGTCCCGTATCTCGGCCGCCGGAGCGAGCCCAATCCGTTCATGGGATGGCGGTCGACCCGGATCTTCTTCGAGAACTCGAAGCTATTCGTCACCCAGATCCGGGCGATCCTCCGCGCCAGCCGACATGGACACGTCTCCCTGCTCTTCCCGATGATCACGACGCTCGAAGAATTGCTCTACCTGAACAAACTGGTGAAGGAGACGCGTAACAATCTCCGGCGCGAGGGCGTTCCGTTCGGCGAGGACGTCAAGACAGGCGTGATGGTCGAGGTCCCGGCGGCAGCGATCTGCATCGATGCGATCCTCCGAGAGACGGACTTCATCTCCATCGGGTCGAATGACCTGATCCAGTATCTCGTTGCCGCCGATCGCGACAACCCAAAAGTCGCCCACCTATGCGAGTCGCTCAATCCGGCGATTTTTCGCGTGCTTCAAATGATTCTCGCGGCCTGCCAGCGGACCGGAACTCCCGTGACCCTCTGCGGCGAGATGGCCGGCCAGCCCCGATCGGTCCTCGTCCTCTTCGGGATGGGACTCCGGCGGTTCAGCATGAGCCCGGCCTTCATTCCGACCATCAAGGCCCTTCTGGCCTCCGTCTCGACGGCACAGGCCGAGCGCTACGCCCACCACGTCCTTCAACTTAACACCAACGATGAGATTCGATCGTATCTGACCGCACGACTACACGAGGTCTCCAGTACCCTCGAAATGTTTGATACCGTCTGAATCCCGCATCCAACCGGAAAGGAAACCCAATGGCTCGCCGATGGAATTTCGCCACGGCCTCAATGGCGATGGTCCTCCTGATCGCGACGGCCGGATGCTCCGACCAGCCTGCTGACAAGGATATCGCCGTCGTTATCCCCGATCCCTCGACCTCGACGAAGTCGTCGACGCAGCCCGAGCCCACCCCCAAGGCCGCGCCAGCGAAGTCGGCCGACACCGAGAAGGAATAGGACGGCCGAGATCGAGGAGGAGATCGATCGGAAACACTGTTTCGATCGAGAATGCCGAATGATTGGCCTCGATTTTTTTATGGCGCTTTTCTGGAAACATCGAAACAGGGGCATTCTATTAGATAGAAGTGGTACGCGACGGTTACCGAGACACGGCCTGATTCCGGTCGAGGATGACGGAGAGGCTGACGGCTTCCCGGCGGTATTGGGGTTTGGGATAATCGGTCGACAACCCAGGGCCATCAAGCCTTGCCAATGG
>DAIDJI010000857.1 GCA_027451455.1 Planctomycetales bacterium
GTTGGTATCTCGGAGGACCAGCCGGCCGGTCTCGGGGATCGTCGCGGTGAACCGGAAGGTGTACCGAGGATGCTCCTCGATCGAGAGGTGATAACCGGCCGGCTGGACCTCGATCGGCGAGCCGTCGACCGAGACCAGGAAGCCTCGGGCGTCGAGCGGGCCGACGACCTCGCCGTAGAGGTTCAGCCATTCCGATCGATCGGCGCCGGGACGAGGGGTGGTCAGCGCGCGAAGGTCCTGGGTGAGCGTGAGCTCGGTCAGGCCGACCTCGTATTCGATTTCGAGCCGGCCGGGGGCGAGCACCACCTGGATCGACCGGTCGACCCGCTGATTGGGAATGTCGTGAGCCTGGGCCGGGGCTCCGGCCGCGACGAGCCAGGCCAGCAGGGTGATCGCGACTCGCGAGGGGCGATTCCTCATGCTCACGGGAACGGCGGATCCTCCGCCGGTCAGTTCTCCATTCTCGTGGGTCCGTCCCCGAGCTGCCACTTGTAATACTTGTCGATTGCTCGATGCACGACGTAGATCACCGCACTCTTGCTGACCGGCTTTGCCAGGACGCAGAAGGCGTGCTCGGAGAGGGCGCGGCGCATCAGGTTTTCGTCCTGGTCTCCGGTGATGAGGATCGCCGGGATGGCGCCCTTGATCTGGCGAACCAGTGCGAGCGTTTCCAGCCCCGAGAGCCGGGGCATGTGCATGTCGAAGAGGGCCAGGTGCACCTCGTGCTCGCGAACGAGGTCGAGGGCCTGCTCGCCGCTCTCGGCCATCAACGTACGGTAACCCTGCGGCGCCACGATCTCGCGGAGCGTCTCACGCGCGATCGGGTCGTCGTCGGTGATGAGGATCGAAAACGTGCGGTCGTAGATCATGAGGCGGGCTCGCTCGCTATCACCGAAAAGCTTGAGCCATCATTCCTTTGGGCGATCCGTATGCACGTCTCGCGCCGGGACCGATCTTTGCCCCCCATCATCAGAACGCATTTCACCAAACCTTTGCAAGGGGGCTGTTTACGACTTTGAGGATTGGAGGCGATGATCGGGGCTGCTTGGGCCCCTGGAGGGGCCTGGCTGCCGCTTTGACAGTCATCGGACGGTGGAGGTGCCGTCTTTCGATCCGGACGCGGCCGGTCCGCCGCGGGCGAATCGGGAGAGCAGGCCGCCCTTCGCGCTGCCCCATCGTCGGTCGGGGTCGAAGGCGTCGGCGGCGGCGAGATCGGTCGGGTTTTCGACGACCTCATGGTAAATGTACTTCTCATCGAGCTCGCCGGCGCTGTTCTTGGCGACGACCATGCTGGGGAACAGAGTCTGGGTGTCGAGGAAGACGGTCCAGGTCTCGCCGTTGGAGAGGCGCCGGGTGAAGACGTGGCTGGGGCGATTCATGCCGGGGGGCTTCTCGATTCCCCGGTAGGCCGCGCTGCCGTTCTCGATGGATTTGTGCAGGCTCTGGACGATTGTGTCGAAGCCGGCCTCGGCGATGGAGTGCTTGCTGCTCTTCATGACCATCGGGCTATCGATCGCCATTTTCATGGTTGGGAGTGGGATGGCCGATTTCGGCATGTGGACGAAGAGCGATCGGTTGTCGATGCGGGTGGAGTAGATCACCTCGCGGCCCTGGCTGGGCCCTCGGTCCCAGGAGAGGCGGACCTCGCGCGGCTGCTGGTGGACGCTGAGAAGGACTTCCTCCTCGGGCTGAAGTTTGCCGCCGACCCGTTCGATCCGCTGCATCCGGACCTGATACGTGTCGAGCGACTGGAGTTTGGCCTCGGCCCGCGCGAGGATCGCCCTGGGATCTTCCTTCGCCGAGGGCCCTGTTCGGCTGGGCTGGGGGCGGACGGCGGGCCTCGATGTCGCGGCGACGGCGACGGCGACCGGCGCCGGTGTTTCCTCGACGGGGGCCGACTCGGGCTCAGGAGCGGGGCGGGTGTGACGCTCTCGGGCAGTTCGGAGCCGGTCGGCCGGGGGATCGTTGGAGGTCGCGGAGCCGGCGATCGGCTCGGGGGCGCCCAGGGTCACGCGGATCGAGTCGTCCTCGGCGGGTTCGGTCCGTGGCCGCGAGGGACGACGGGGCGGGGTCGTCTCGGCCGAATCGGCGAGCAGGGTTTCGTCGGGGGCCGGCGGGCCCTCGCCTTCGCGCTCGCGGAGCATTTCGGGCGAGGCGGTGCGGGGGCGTCTGGCGAGGTTGGTCGACCGATCCCGGACGCCGTGCATGGCGCGGGCGTAGGAGTCGTCGGCCGGATCGGGCGCGGCGGCTTTTGGCTTCCGGTCTCGGAATCCGAGGAGGGAGGGATGGTTGGGCCAGACCGAGCGCAGGCCGCCCCCGTCGGCGCATCCCGAGACGAGGGCCGCGAGGATCATGAATGCCCAGGCGGCCGGGATCTGGCCGCCGCTTCGCTTCGTCCTGAACATGTGCGACCTGCTCCCCTCCGTGGGGGCGTTCATCCCCGGTGGTCGGGGGACGCTTCGTGGAGAAATCCACTACCAGATTCTAGCCGGATCGGCAAGCCGAGCCCGGCCACGGATCAGCGACCTCGAACTGGGAGAGCTGTTCCAGGTCGGGGATCAGGTGGGGTTGCTTGTACTGTTCGAGGGCCCCGCCGCTTTTTGCGAG
>DAIDJI010000858.1 GCA_027451455.1 Planctomycetales bacterium
GCTGAGCTCATCGCGGACAAGTCCTTTGACACGCGGTTCCAGCCGATCGTGGATTTCCGCTCTGGCGCGACGCTGGGATTCGAGGCACTGACCAGGTTCCAAGACGGGCGGACGCCGGATCAGGTCTTCGACGACTCGGCGCGCCAGGGAGGAGGGGATCGCCAGGCCGATGCCTTCGTACCCGCCGCTCTGAGTGATGATTGCGGTGTTGATGCCGACGACCTTTCCGGCCAGGTCGATCAAGGGGCCGCCCGAGTTTCCTGGGTTGATCGCCGCATCGGTCTGGATGAACGACTCGTAGTCGGTGATCCGGACATCGTTCCGCTCGGTGGCCGAGACGATCCCGGCTGTCACGGAATGGTCGAAGCCGAGTGGGCTTCCGATGGCGAGGACCCAGTCGCCGTTGTCGATCTTGTCCGAGTCGCCCCACTCGGCCTGCACGTCGAGCGCGCGACGGACCTGAAGCACGGCCAGATCCGACTTTGGGTCAGCACCAACCAGCCGGGCCGGGACGTCGTCTCCAGGGCCGATCCGGACGAGGATCTCGTCGGCGTCCTTGATGACGTGGCTATTCGTAACGATGTAGCCCCGCTTCTTATCGATGATGACGCCGGAGCCCAGTTCGGCCCCTCGGAGCGAGGGGAGCATCGGGTTGCCACCGATCCCAGGCGCGGCGAGCCCCTCGCGACCGCGCCGGAAGTGAAACGACTGGACGTTGACCACCGCGGGCGAGACGGCCGTCGCGGCCAATCGAAAAAGCTCGGAGGCCGCCACGATTCCCTGCTTGTCCAGCCGGGAGAGCGTTTCCGAGGCGGCCCGCGACCGTCCCGCCTCCCAGGCATATCCGGTCCGATAGGCGACGTACGGCACACCGTAGACGACGATCGCCAGCAGGCCGAGGACCACCAGCACCAGGAGAAAACCCCGGCGGACCGGCGGCGTCGTCGGCCGGGGCGGCGGCTCCCCGAAATCGAAGTCTTGCTCCGGGCCCATCGGTTCGTCGTACGGTGCGGAGGCCATCTCGGCTTGGTCCTTGAGTCCTTGAGTCGCTGGTCGTTGAGTCCGGCACGGACGGTTCGACATCAGGAGTTTATGCGGCCGGATGCCTGCTTCGATAGGGGAGAATGGCAATCGGCTTGTCGGCGATCGTGGCGTGAGTCGATGATGGAGAATGACGGATCAGTGGCTCAGGGACCAAGGACTAGAACGTCGATGTGCGGAATCGCGGGGTTTGTGACGGGCGTGAGGGTAGGCGACGGAGCCGATCGCGGGATTGTAGGGCGGATGACCGCGGCGCTCGCGCATCGGGGCCCCGACGGCGAGGGCTTCCACGTCGACGGGCCGGTCGCACTCGGGCATCGCCGGCTCTCGATCATCGATGTCGAGGGGGGTGCCCAGCCGATGGCGAACGAGGACGAGACCATCTGGGTGACCTACAACGGCGAGCTCTACAATGAAGTCGAGCTGCGACGCGAGCTGGAAGCCAGGGGCCACCGATACCGGACGTCGTCCGACACCGAGAGCCTTGTCCACCTTTACGAAGAGGAAGGCCCCGACTTCGTCCGCAGACTCAATGGGATGTTTGCGCTGGCGCTCTGGGACTCGCGCAGGGGTCGGCTGGTGCTCGCCCGCGACCGGATGGGCCAGAAGCCGCTTTTCCACGCCGAGTTGCCTGGCGGCGGGGTCGCGTTTGGGTCGGAGCCGAAGGCGGTTCTGGCTCATCCGGAGGTCGGACGATCGCTCGACCGGGGCGGGCTTGCCCGCTACCTCTTCTATGAGTACGTCCCAGCGCCCGACTCGATCTGGCGATCCTTGCGGAAGTTGCCGAGGGCCCATCGGCTCGTCTGGGAGGGCGGGACGACTCGGATTGATCGATACTGGGAGTCAGGTCGGGCGCTCCCGTTGGCGGAGGTTCCTGATTTTGAGACGGCGGCCGATCAGTTCTGGGACGAGTTTCGCGACTCGGTGGCGCGGCACCGGCGTTCCGACGTCCCGCTCGGCGTCTTCCTCTCGGGAGGGGTCGATTCGTCGAGCGTCGCGGCGGCGCTCTGCCAGGTCGAGCCGGCTCGGGGCATTCAGACGTTCTCGATTGGGTTTGAAGACCCGAGCTTTGACGAGAGCCGGCACGCCCGGGCTGTCGCCGAGCACCTCGGCACCAACCACCACGAAAGGACGTTCTCGATCGCGACGGCGATGGAGTTGCTCCCCGAGGTGGCCGGCTGGCTCGACGAACCGTTCGGCGACGCCTCGATCCTGCCGACCCACCTTCTGAGCCGGTTCGCGCGGGAATCGGTGAAGGTCGTCCTCGGCGGCGACGGCGCCGATGAATTACTCGCGGGCTACCCGACATTCTCCGCCGAGCGTGTCGCCGGGATCTTCCGACGACTCCCGGGCCGGGTCCGGGCGATCGCTGGCGCGGCAGTCGGCCGGCTCCCAGTCGATCATCGAAACATCAGCCTCGACTTTCAATTGAAGCAGTTCCTCCGGGGAGCCGCCGCGCCCCTCCCACTGGCGCACCAGCGATGGATCGGCTCTTTTTCGGGCGAGGAGGTTGGCGAGATCCTCGTCGACGGCGATCCGGTTGGCGTTGAGGCCGAGCACCTGCG
>DAIDJI010000859.1 GCA_027451455.1 Planctomycetales bacterium
ACGCCGGCGCCTGGCCGAGCGCGAAGCTGGCGGCGGTGCATGAGTTGCTGCGCCAACGTGCCATGGGGGTCGGTTTGCTCGCGCCGGACGCGACCGACGAAATCGTTGTCAACGCTGCGATCGAGCGGCTGCTGGAGCGGTACGCCGAGTCCTGCCCGGCGTATCAGAGCGTCAAGGGGTGCATCGACTGCTCGTGGACCGCCGAGATCGAGGAGGTCGAGTAGCCAATCAATCCTTGGGGGCGAGGTCCGGGTGCTTCGCCGCCCAATCCAGATACTCCTGGATCGTGGAGAACGTCTCGAACCGATAAAGCCGGCCCTTGTCCTCCACCGGCGCTATCGAGTCGAAGGACCACGAGTCGCCCGTCCGCTTCATCCAGCCGTCCAGCTTCGCCTCCATCTGCCCCTGGAGGGCGGCGTGGGCGGGATCGTCGGCCAGGTTCTTCATCTCATAGGGGTCTTCCTTCAGGTCGTAGAGCACCCACGGACCGGCCTCTGTCCTCGCATACATGAACCGCTCGGTCCGCACTCCCCGCCAGGGTTGCGGCGTCCCGTCCCCGGCGAACGGCACGAAAATCTGGAAGAACGCCGAGTCCGGCCCACAGTCGGCCCGTCCGAGCACCACGCCCGAGAGGTCCGTCCCTTGCATGTCGTCCGGGACCGGCAGACCACAGAGCGAGAGCAGCGTCGGGGCCAGGTCCACATGGCTCAGCAGCGCCTCCGACGTGCGGCCCGCCTCGACCTTCGCCGGGTATCGCACGATGCAGGGTACCCGGATCGACTCCTCCCAGGGCTTCCGCTTCAACCGCTGCCCGTGCGAGCCGAGCATGTCGCCGTGGTCGGAGGTGAACAGGACGATCGTATCCTCGGCACGACCCACATCGTCCAACGCCCTCAGGAGACGACCGACCTGCTCATCCACGGCGGTCATCGCCGCATAATAGGCAGCGATCTCCTTGCGGCCGGCACCGGGCACCCCTTCGACCCAGTTGGGACGCATCTTCACCCTCGACGGGTCGTAGAGCTTCCGGAACCGCTCGGGTGCCCCGTACGGGTCGTGGGGCGGCCCCATCGAGACGACCAGGAAGAAA
This sequence comes from Planctomycetales bacterium, assembly GCA_027451455.1. Classification (GTDB taxonomy): domain Bacteria; phylum Planctomycetota; class Planctomycetia; order Isosphaerales; family Isosphaeraceae; genus JAKAUH01. The sequence continues at coordinate 1,091 of DAIDJI010000859.1, forward strand.
GGGGCCTGCCCCGCCTGCTTCAGAAACTCGATCGCCCGGTCGGTCCAGACCTCGGGCTCGAACCGGGCCTCGGTGATCGGCCGGTCCGAGTCCCGGAAGTAGGTGGGTCGGAAGTGGCGGTGGTCGCACTCGTTGGCCGCCCAGAAGGCGAAGCCCTGACGTCGGGGGCCGGGCGGGACGAAGCCGGGCAGCCGCTTGCCGCCGTCGAGGTGCCATTTGCCGATGAATCCGGTGCGGTAGCCGTGGCCGGCGAGGATCTCGGCGATCGTGACCTGCGACTCCCGCAGCCGCAGGTCATTGGCGACCATGCCGTTCTTGTGGGCGTACTTGCCGGTGAGGAGGATCGCTCGGGCCGGGCAGCAGACGGGCGTATTGGCGAACGTGTTGCGGAAGAGGAGGCCCTAGGCCGCCAGGCGGTCGAGGTGGGGAGTGCGGACCTCGGGGTTGCCCATGCAGCCGAGGTCCTCTCCCCGCCACTGGTCGGGCAGGATCAGCAGGATACTGGGACGATGGCCCTGGGGTGGCCTGGCCCCGTCGGTGGACGCAGAGGAGGCCCGGCTCCTGCCGAGGAGACCGGCGGCGATCAGGAACAGGGCCATGACGAGGACCGACCGACCTGTTCGCTTCGCATCACGTCTTCTCGGCATCGTTCATCTCCCCGGAGGAATGGCGTCTCGGCTAATGACGGCCTGAAGTCTCTGCTCGATGGGTTCAGGGAGTCGGGGCGAGGAGTCTGCCGTTCCCATTCTCCCACCGATCAATGATCCACTGGACGATCCGATGAAGCTCCTTCTCGCCGTCCGATTTCGGCTCCCGATGTCGCCGCTCGATGCCCCGCAGACGTCCCAGTGCGGCCCGGTACTCGGCCCGCTTCTGCGGCGTCAGCTTGCCCTGCGACTCCATCGCCAGCACCCGATCCGGGCTCACCAGGGGCGACGGCTGGCACCATGTCCGTTCGTTGGCGAAGATCGCCTGGATGTCCAGCAGGTCATCGATTGCCTGCTCCGGCGCCAACTCGCCGAAGACGTCCTTGCCCAGGATCGTTCTGTACTGCTCGAACGGCAGGTCTGGGTTACGGCTGAACTCCCGGTAGGCGATCCGATTGACCCGCATCGGCAACTCGCCGTATGGGGGCTCGCCCGGCTCCAGCCAGCCGAAGCCCAGCGGCACCTGGCGCCTCCCCTTGAGCCATGCCTGGCCCTCCTCGGCTTCGGTGGCGACGAAGGAGAACGCCTCCAGCGTCGGGATGTAGCCCGTGACGCCCGCATCTCTGGCCCGCAGGGCACCGGCCTTGATGTCCTGCGGTCGCCAGAGGGCGGGCGAGTCGTCCCACCACAGACTGCTCTTCGCTTGCTTGATAAGGGTCGGGTCGAGGTGGGCGCTGTGCGGGGTGAAGAACAAGGTCCAGCGGGGGTCGAAGGGCTGCTTCGCCGCCCGGACGCCGAAGCCGGGGACCTCGGCCCCCGAGAAGTAGTGCGGGTAGACCACGATCGTGGCGTCCGGCTTCCTGGCCC
>DAIDJI010000860.1 GCA_027451455.1 Planctomycetales bacterium
TTCTCAGAAGGATTTACGAAGACGAGAAAATTCGTTTTTAGTAAGGTGGCATGAGAAATGCTCCTGTTGAGGGCCGGAATTGGGATGTGAGTCAGGGAATCCAAAGAACAGGCCAGTACACAACCGGGAGATCACCATGCTGGTTCTGAGCAGGAAGCTGGGTGAGAAGATTGTCATCGGCGACAACATCGTGGTGACGGTGGTCAAGATCGACCGGAACCAGATCCGGATCGGGATCGAGGCTCCTCATGATGTGGCGGTCTATCGCGAAGAGATCGCCCCACAGCGGTCGATGAAGTCAGCGGAAGTTGAGGCCGTTGGTGCGGGGCGCTGAAGTTCGTTTTCCTAGAAGGGCCGGCGCGGGAATTCAGAAAAACACCCGCCATGGCTTCTTTCATGGTGAGACGCCGCGGGATTGCGCGGATCATCGCCCGATGAGAATCGTTTCCGCAGTCTCCCAGGAATCGGAATGCTTTCTCTGACTGCGATCCTTCACCACCCGATGGCCGTCCAGTGACACCGGCTCGTCAGAACGCACTCGATGAGATTGAGGCCCTATAAAGGTCAGGCCATCGCGGCATGCGCACCGAAAAGCGAGGGGCAAAATCCAATCTCAGTTCGATGATGGACAAGTTTGATCACTGGAAAAGAGTCCGCCGGCTGAGTCCTGATGAGCAAAGGCGAGCGGCTAAGAGCAGAAACACATCCTGACTTTATCGACGTTTGACGTAAAGTGTTTATGGGCCGGAATTTCCAGAGGCTGCTCCCGGTCATCCGAATTCCGGCGGGTCGATGACATCTATGCTCATGCTGCTGGATGGCAGCTCCGTTGTGTGAGGTGGGATTAGTTCGGACCCGCCATCGTGACGAACCGTGATCGGATGCATCGATCGGGCTGATGTAAATCCTGAAGTACCCCTCACCGATTGGCCTGACGTTCGAACTCGACCCCACCTGTCCGAAGCCGGAGCAGAGGGGTCATGGCCGGGTGAGCGCCACCAAGGGCAAGCAGGGAATGTTCGCTGGCCTGACCAGCATCCATAGCTGGTGGTATTGGCGCGACTTCCCAACCTCTGGCGGACCATGGGGCGCCGATGAGCCCTAGAACGTGGCCGTGCCGTGCGAGAGGCTCCGCCGTTCGCCAGGCGAAGTTGAAGTACGGACCATTAGGGCCGGCGTACGGACCAATTCGGGCCGGCTTCTCAATGGCTCCTCTGTGCTAGAATTCCTCCTGACTGCTCGATCTCTCGCAGATGAAAGATCGCGACACAGGCGGTATCATCCACCCAACAAAATAGATGCAAAGTCTAGGGAGTCCTCGCGGAGCCTGATGCAATGGGCGAGGCGAGGGCCTCGTAATGGTTGGCGAGGCCGGGCTGGCCGCACTTCCGATAGTGGTCGGCGAGGAGCCGATTCATCTCCGGGTGGTCGGGACGAGCCGTGAGGACGAGCCGGGCCCAGTCGATCGCCTCGGACTCCCGTCCGTGTGCCATCAGCCAGGCGGCGGCTCGCGCCCGGAGGTCAGTATCGGTCGGCGACCGAACCAGCGCTGCACCGATCTTATCGAACTCGGCACGTTCCGCGCGGAGGCGATCGATCGCCTGCCGCTCCTTGCGAGCGTCATCCGACCTTCCTAGCCGATTCAGTACCAGCATTCGGCGGTATCGGACCTGCGTGTCGAAGGGATCGGAGCGGACGGAGCGGTCGCAGTAATCGAGTGCGCGATCGAGTCGGCTGGCGGCGATCTCTCGCTCGGCGAGTGCTGAGAGGATTGCTGGGTCGGTCGGTGCGAGTTGAAGGGCGCGGTCGAGCCATTCCGAGGCGCGGCCGGGCTCGCCTCTCGCGACCGCGTTGAGCCCAGCGCCGAGGTATCCCATCGGGTCTTTGGGACGAAGGGCCAGATAGCGATCGTATTCGTCGGCGGCCTCGTTGTACTGGTGCATCGAGCGGAGCAGATCGGCCAGGCCGAGGTGGGCGGGCGCCAGCGATGGGTCGCGGCGAAGCGCCTCGCGGTAGTAGGCGACGACAGCCTGAGCATCGTCACCTGTGCGGGTCCCGACCTCGGTAAGCAAAAGGTAGGGGCGGCCGTCGACGGGCGACTCGCGGGCCCACCGTTCGAGGACGGACCGGGCCCGTTCCAGTCGGAAGCTACCGAGGTAGACTCGGGCGAGGGCCTCGGCCAGCTCGGGGTCTGGTCCCTTGAGATCGTCGAAGGCGCGCCTTAGGTAGGGCTCAGCCTCGGCCGGTCGGCCGTCTCTAGCAAGGAAGAGGCCGAAGAGGCAGGCCGATCGCGCGGCGTCAAGCCCGAGCGACTGGGCGGTTGCCATCCCGTGTGTCGCCGTCTCTCGGTCGCCGACGGCGCCGGCGAGCTGATCCAGACGGCGGCACTCGCCGTCCATCACGGCATGACGGTGGCCGAGCTTGCCGCGCAGCTGTTTCCGTATCTGACCATGGTCGAGGGGCTGAAGCTCTGCGCGCAGACCTTCAGCAAGGACGTGACGCAGCTGTCGTGTTGCGCGGCCTGACGCGAGGCGCCCTCAGCAGCAGCCATGCTCTCCGTGCTGCGCGTGCCCGGCCTGTGCCGCCACGCCGCGGGTCAGT
>DAIDJI010000861.1 GCA_027451455.1 Planctomycetales bacterium
GGTCAACCAGTCGCCGCACATGCTCGATCTGCTCACCTGGCTGATGGACGATCACGTCGAGGAGGTCGCCGGGTACTGGGCCAACCTCAATCACCCCTCGGTCGAGGTCGAGGATACCGCGGTCGCCGTCCTCCGATTCCGGCGGGGTGGTCTGGGCTCAATCGTCACCAGCCTGGCCCAGCGGCCGGGAATCCACACGAAAGTGCATATCCACGGGTCCAACGGCGCGAGTCTCGGCGTCGAGACCGACCGGGGCGCCACGTTCATCGCCGGGGTTTCGGGAGTCTCCGAACCGCCGCTGAACGATCTCTGGACCATCCCCGGCGAGGAAGACCGCCTCGTCGCCTTCCAGGCCGAGGACCGCGCCCGGTTCGCCGGGGTCGACGCGACCGTTCACTACCACGCCCTTCAGATCCGCGACTTCCTCCGCGCCATCCTCGACGACCGTCCTCCGGCCGTCTCTGGCGAGGACGGCCGAAGAGTCGTCGAGTTGTTCCAGGCGATCTATCGATCGAACCAGGAACGCCGGTCGATCCGGCTGCCGATCGAGTAGCGGTCCGCTCCCGCGGGAGAGCCCCCCTGCTCTCGGATCCCGGGCCGATCACCGGTTCGCCGATGTCCCCCAGAGACTCTTCAACTCGTGCGCCTCGATCGCGACGACCCGCGCCGGACCACCCTCGACCCGGATACCGACCGCCGTCTTGCTGGGATCGAGGTTGACCGCCACCGGCAGGAACGCCCGGCCGTCGTCGGCGAAAATCTCCAGGCCGATCCGGTCGGCGTAGACGATCAGCCGCTGTCTCCCCTCGCGCAACGGCGCCGGCGCCTTGAGACCCTCGACGCGGATCTCTCCCTTCGCGGCGTCGAGAACGATCGCCACGCCCCGGACCTCAACCGTGACGACCGACGCCGGATCGGGCTCGATCTCGGCCCGAAGCTCGACCAGCTCGCCGACGTCGACCGTCACGCCCGACTCGCCGGACGCGAGCCGGCCGGGTGTCCCGGGAATGGAGACCGACCGACCACGCAGCAACTTCAGCTCGTCGACCGGCCGCCAGGCAAGCCGGGGTCCGCCGGGATCGCCCTTAAGGGAAAGCTCCATCGGAAGAGACATCGCCTGGTTGAAGGGCATACCGGGCGTGTTCGCCTGAAGCCATCCGACCTGTACCACGCGACCGCCCGGATCGTTGCTGAAAGTCTGCGCCGCGTAGTACCCCCGGCCGCGATGACCGGGAAGCCGAGCCGTCTCGGGACGGAACGTCGTCCCGTCGAACGTCCCCACCATGTACTCGCTGCTCGCGGCCGTGAGGACCCATCGACGCCCGCCGTCCACCGGCAGCTCGAAAAGGTCGGGGCACTCGTAGAAGCCCTCGATCCGGCTGCGATACGTCCACGCCTTCAGATCCGGCGACGTGTAAAAGGCGATCCAGCGCTTTCGCTGGTCCTCGTCGTAAACGGCCATGACCCACTGATGCGAGGGCGCGTGCCAGAGCAATCGAGGGTCGCGGCCCTGATGGCGGACGACGGGATTTCCGTCGAACTCGGTCCAGGTCTGGCCCTGATCGTTGGAGTAAACGACGCACTCGCCGCGGCCGGTGCTGGTATAGGCGGCCACGAGCAGCTCACCCGCCCCTCGGCGCCAGCCCGAGGTATTCTCGCGATCGACGACCGCGCTGCCGCTGAAGGCCCAGTCGCCGAACCGGTGGGGATAAATCGCGATCGGCTGCTCGCGCCAGTGGACGAGGTCGGGGCTGACGGCGTGTCCCCAGTGCATGTTCCCCCAGGCCCAGCCATAGGGGTTGTGCTGGAAGTAAAGATGATAGGCGCCGGCCGAGTAGACGAGTCCGTTGGGGTCGTTGTTCCACCCGCGACGAGGCGAAAAGTGAAGCTGGCCCCGGAGCGGCTCGCGATAAACTTGATCGGGCGCCCAGATCTCCTCGGCCTGTTCGACCATCGCCAGCGCGCGCGAGACCGATTTCGCCCCCTCGACGCGAAGCAGAAGCTTCCGCCCGCGCCAGGCTCCGACATCCAGATGGGCCCACCAGCCGGGATCGTCGGCCAGTTCGATCTCGAATTCGCGGACGACGGACCCGTCGACCACCGCCGCGACCCGATGTTTCGGCGCACCGGTCCGGACCGGCAAATGAAGATAGCGATGCTGAATGGTCAGCTCTCGGATCTCGGCCCCAGCCGCCTGCACGGCGACCATCGAGAGCATCGCCACCGAAAGAAGTCGCCTCATCGCGCAAGCCCGCCCCAGATCAATTCGAGGAGAAACCACGAACAACACGAACACACACGAAATGGCCCGGGATGAATGCCGGTCATGCTCGACCAGGGACTGCCGGCCGACCCTCTCTCATTCCGGATTTCGTGTCCTTTCGTGTTTTTCGTGGTTCCTCCTCGAATCCCATTCGGGAAATTCGACACCCGCCGTCTCAGCGCGACTTCTTGGCGGCCGAAGACTTCGCACCCGAGGGCGCCTTGGCCTTCGCCTTCGGTGCGGCCTTCGCCTTCGGTGCGGCCTTCGCCTTCGGAGCGGCCGTCGATCGATCGGGCGCCGACGCCGACGCGGACGAACCCGCCGACTTCTTCGCCG
>DAIDJI010000862.1 GCA_027451455.1 Planctomycetales bacterium
GTCCCCGAACCCGTTCCCATCGACCAACCAAACCTGACGAACGAACCCAAACTCCCGCGTCCCGATCGCTCGGCTCGGCTCGTCCCGATCCTCGCTCTGCTGATAGCCTTCCTGATCCCGGGCCGCTCCGAGGGCCGCCTCGATCGGGCCTCTTTCCGCGCGAACGAAGCCACCCTCCCGAAAACGCAGACCGGGAACCCTTTCCGGCTCGAAAAAACGCTCGATCGGGCACGGCCCGCCAGCCCCCGACCTCTCAAACCTCCCGCCCGACGAATCCTTGCGAATCGCGACTTCCCTTGTACACCTCCTGTCCTATAATTTCAGCGAGCCCCCAAATCTTTCGGTGCTCTCTTCTCTCGCGCCGAGGGTCGCGATGAGGCCGATGATCCGGCGCATCCCGAACATTCATGATGTCCGCACCCTGGTCCAGGGTCCGGTCCGGTTCCGTATCGTACATGGCACGATCCTTGCCACTTGTGGGGACGTAGTAATCCCAGGTAGCCGAGTTGCGGCGCGTCCCACGCCGACGACGGCGACCCCCTCGCCTCCGAAGGCTGATACCCATGGCCATGAGAAAGACGAAAAACCGGCCGAGAGATGGACGCCTCCGGCTCTGGAGCAGCGGATGGATGAAGCCTCGGTCGGACCTCTCGACGGTGCCGCCCGAAGCGGCCCCGTCCCTCGCTGAGACACCCGCCCGGACGCCTCCGCTCCGCGCTGTTTCCCCAGGGCTACACGACGTCTCTCGTGATGAATTAAAGCAACAGATCGGGACGGCCGTGATCGCGTTTCGGGGTTACGACGCGAGCAATCTCGGCCGAGGGCCCGAGATGCTGGCGCACGCCGTCTATGGCCCGATCTTCCGCGAGTTTCTCAACCGCGCCGGCCGCGTCTGTGCCGACGTCCTCGGCCGACCGGTGGACCTGCCGGCCCGACTTGAGGCCCGCGAACAGGCCACCCTCGACTCGTTCGTCGAGGACACCGCCACCATCGTCGCCACCGAACTGGCCCAGGTTCGAATCCTGGAGGAAATCCACGGCGTCCCCGTGCGCAACGCGATGCTCAGCTTCGGCCACAGTATCGGCGAACTCTCCGCGCTGGTCCTCGGCGGCGTCTACGAGATGGAGCAACTTCTCCCGATCCCGCTCGGCCTCGCCCACGACTGCGCCGACCTGACCGCCGACACAACCATGGGCATCCTCTCCAGCGCCGGCGGCGTCCTGGAGCCCGAGCAGGTCCTCCGACTCTGCTCGTCGGCCAGCAGCAAGGGGCACGGGTTGGTCGGCCCCTCAACGTTCCTCTCGCCCTACCAGGTCCTGCTACTCGGCCAGGCCGACACGCTCGACCTGCTCGAGGCCGAGATGCGCGACTACCTCCCCTCGGCCGTCACGCTCCGCCGCCGACCAAACCACTGGCCGCCGCTCCACACCCCGCTGGTCTGGGAACGAAGCGTCCCCAACCGCGCCGCCGTCGCGCTCTACCACACAGAAGGCGGGCACCAGAAGCCATCGCCCAGCATCGTCTCCTGCACGACCGGCCGGGCCAACTACGACGAGTGGAACAGCCGGGCGATCCTGACGGAATGGACCGATCACCCCCAGCGCCTCTGGGACGCGATCGAGCAGACGCTCTCCTCGGGCGCCGAACTGGTGATCCACGTCGGTCCCGAGCCGAAACTGATTCCGACGGCCTTTGAAAGACTGAGCGGCAAGGTGATGAAGCAGCTTCGGACCAGGCACCTCGACAGCCTCGGCCGTCACGTGCTTCCGAGCATCAGCCGCAATCACTGGCTCGCCCGCCGGCTCCCGCACAACGCGGTGCTCCTCCGGGCGCCCTTCGTCAACCACCTGATCCTGGAGGACTGGCTCCTCGCGCAGGACGTCGCCTGAGTGGCCCCGATCCAAACGGTCCACGACTTCCGATCCTGATACCAGACTCCAGAAGCGTGAAAGGAGGTATCCGCCAATCATGTTCTGGAATTTGGAATTCGGTATCTGGAATCCTGGGGCGAGTCCCGCCCCGCGCTCGGCCCTTTCACCCGATCGGGCCCGACGCCGATGATCCGTTCCCGAACCGGCCGCGACCGCGCATAATACCAGGCGGGTTGCGAGCCCCTGACGGTGCAGATGGGGTGGCGGGGTGCTCAGAGCCTCGCCCCAGAACGGGCCGCCGACGGGCCAGGGCACGTTTCCCGACCCGGATCCGACGTCCCCTGCGGAATCCTCTCACCGCGCCGGTGTTCCCATCCCCTTCGACGGGAATCCGGCGACGAGGTCGAATCCAATGAGCACGCAATTGCGGGAGTCCGAGGCCAAGGTCCAGACCCGCGGGTCCGAGCCCCCGGCGGCGGAGGCCCAGTCGTTCGCCGAAACCGCCCTCAAGCTCGGCGGCAAGAGCGAGGACGAGGCCCGTCGTACCGGAACCCTCGACCGCGCCGACGACCAGGTCGAGGCCATGTTCGCAGCTCGATACCAGACGTCGAACAGCCCCGCTCACCGGGCGGTCTGGGACCACGAGTTCCCCGCCAACCTGTTCGCGCCCGAGCCACCGAAGGTCTCGCCCGAGTGCCAGAAAGCCATGGACGATTCGCTCGCCGT
>DAIDJI010000863.1 GCA_027451455.1 Planctomycetales bacterium
ACCACGAGATCGGCGCCTAGCCGGCCCGTGGCCCCCTCCGTCGCTCCGCTCAGTACCGGTACGGCATACCTTAGCACCCCCAGGTTGCCGTCGATCCCTACGCCCTCTGCGCGAACGCGGGCCTCCGCGGCGAGGTTCGAGGCGGTCCGGTCGATCCGCGCGGAGAACCGCATCTCGCCTCCATTAACCGCGCCCCGAAGTTGCTCGACGACAATCAAACGGCCGACGGTGTAGCCGATGCCCTCAATCTCTCGGCCCTCGATTCGCGTCCGGCTCGGTTCGTCGATGACCGCGAAGTTGGCCCGATGCAGGCGCAGGGCCATCTGCGCGTCCTCGGGGGCGGGGCGGCCGTCGCGACCGATCCGCGGCCCAATCGGGCGGAGCAGGTCAGCCAGTTCGAGCTTGCCGTCGGCCCGGCGGAGGACCCGCAGATCCAGGCCGTCGACCTCAATCCGGTTCGGGCGCCACTCGCCCGTTATCATTCGGGAGATGCCGAAATCGAGCCGGATATCGCCCGACTTCAGCCACGGATCCGACAGGTCGGCGGCGGAACCGATCCGGAGGCCAGTAAGGTGGACGCCTCCCAGTAGCCCAATCGAGACCGCGTCGAGCTCAACCCGGCGCCCGCTTCTCGCTTCCAGGTGCGTCACGATCCGCCGACGTGCCCAGTCCATCGGTGCGGCCAGCACGATCAGGACCCAGAGAATCGGAGCGATCAGGGCCACGAGGCCAATCCTGCGAGCGCGTCGCCATCGCGGTGATGTCATGGGAATCCATCCCCTCATCGAGACGAGGTGCCTCCGTCCTGTCCGGACCCGGTCCCGCCGGGACGGGCCGACCATAACTCGGGTCGCCCATCCCGGCAAGTTAGGTTCTGGGAGAATCCGGACGATTGCGAGAAAATCTCGGATGAGATTCGGGCGGAATCGGGAATTCGACCGGATTGCCGGGCGATCTCGGCGGTATCGCAACGTGCTCCTTCCGCACGGAATCAATCGCTCTTTCTTTCCTCGGCTTCGTGGGCCAGTTTCCAGCCGGGGCTTGTCAAAGGCAAATGGCCGGGGGGATGCGGCTCGACCAGCTTTCCATACAGATCCGGACGCCTTGCGCGCAGATACCGGCGGCCAGGAGCGCGGTCGAGAGCCTCGGCCGTCAGGAGACCAACGACAACATCATCATCAAGGGCATGACTCTCGACGATCACATCGCCACTCGGATCGAGGATCATCGAGAGGCCCGGCTTGATTGTCGTGTGGTCGCGGCCGATGTTGTTGGCGAAGACGGCGAAAACGCCGTTTTCCCAGGCCCGCGCCGGGAGCCACCGCGAAAGCCAGGCTCGTCCCTTTGGCCCTCGGAATTCCAGTCGGAGCCGCTCGGGATCGCGCTCGCGGTTTTCCCAGAGCGCAGAGTCAATTGTTCCCCGGCCTGGCATCGTCGAGGGCGTGCCACCGGTCACGTGCGGCATCACGATCACCTCGGCGCCCATCAGGGTCGTGGCCCGGACGTTCTCCGGGAGGTTGTTGTCGTAGCAGATCAGAAAACCGAATCGGACGCCTCGGATCTCGACGACTTTGTAGCCGCGGCCGGGCGTCAGGAACGGGCTAATGAACGGGTGAAGCTTGTGAAACCGCGCCAGCAGACCCTCGGGCCCAACGGCCACGTAACTATTATAGAGACGGCCGTCGGACTCGCGCTCGATCAAACCCGCCATGACGACGGCGCCGGCCTCTCTGGCGATCGCGACCAGTGAGGCGACCGAGGGTCCGTCGGGAACGGGCTCGGCGATGGTGTCGAGTTGTTCGCGAGAGAGGGTCTGCAAATAAGTGTAGGCCGTGATGCTGCATTCGTGGAAGCAGACGACCTCGGCACCTCGAGCAGCGGCGTTTCGAGTTAGCTCTCGGATTCGCCCGAGATTATAGATCTTGTCGCCATCGCGGTGCTCAAACTGCGCGGTGGCGATGACAATGTCTCGCATCGGCGATCCCTCCCGTCCTGGATGAGCCCGGCATTCTACCATCGAGGCCACGTCGTGACATGGGCTCGCATGACCGATCTTCCAGCGCCGGTTCGCCGGGCCGCTCCTTGAACCATGGAACCGGAGCGGGTAAACCGGGTCAGGAAGTCGAGCTCCACGAAATTCGGACAACCGACGATCAGGAGAGGACCCCCAAGATGATGCCAGTGCGATTTAGACTCCCCCGGGCCATCGTGGCGCTCGCCGCAGGCTTCCTGATGGCGACCGGTCCATCGAGCCGCGCCGACGATTTACCGATGGTGCTCGACGTCGAGTTCCAGCCTCTGTCCGCTCAGGCGAAACGGATCGCCGAGGCGTTGGTCCTTCTCGGCGAGCCACTGGTCCCCGAAGAGGCGGCGAAGCTCGACCGAGCGATCGATTCGACCGGCGGCGAGGCCGCGATTCGGGCGATCCAGGAGGTCCTCGATCACCGATGCCTCATCGGAATCGAGATCAACGCCGAGAGCCGGGTGAAGGCGGTCCAGGGCCCGGCCGAGCCCCGGCTCCTTCAGAACGGATGGTCGGCCTTTCTGGTGAAGGTCCACAACCAGGCTGGCGTCACCGCTCACCTCG
>DAIDJI010000864.1 GCA_027451455.1 Planctomycetales bacterium
CTCCAGCACCCAGTCGATGAACCGGAACAACTCCCGGACTTCCTCCCGCCCCATCCCACGATCGTACAGTCCCTTGACCAACTGCACCTTCCACGCCTGGCGCCTCTCCGGATCGCGCCGCGTCTCCATCGCCTTCAGTTGTGCCAGAACCACCACCGCAAACGGGTTCGGGTCCGCCTCCAGCCGTTGATATTCTCCGGCGTATTCCAGCAGCTTGACAACCGGAAATTCGGTGAGCGTCCGAAACCCCCACCGCGACGACTCGTACCGGCTCGGCTTCCACCGGGGATCGTCGTCGGTGAGGATCGCCAGGCTGACGACCTCCCGACCGTACCGGTCGAAAATCCGGTGGTTGTAGACGTGCATCCGGAGCGGGAACTTCGCCTCGCGCGAGCCCTGAACCTCGACGTGGACGAGGACCCATTGCTCCTGGCCGTCGAGGAGCCAGACCTTGATCAGCTTGTCGACGTGCTTTCGGCCCATCTCCGATCGCCGAAGGATCGGCTGCAATTCCTTGTCGAGCGGCTCGTGGCCGCGGGACCAGTCGATCCCGGCGTGGGCGTCGGGGAAGAAGAGGTGCAGGCAGGGCTCGAAGAAATGGTCGAGCGCCACCTTCCAGGGGCTGTCATAATCAGGATGGGTCGCCCTCTTGCGCCTGGCCATGGTCGGTCTCCCTCGCGATCAGACCCCTGGCGACTCCCGGCCGAGGAGGCGTTCGAAGAGCAGCGGACCGGCCTGGTCGAGTAGATGACGGAGTCGGTCGGGGCCGTCCAGCTCGTCGAGTAATTCAGCGGGGAGCTTGCGTTTCAGGTCATCGAGGGCCCTGTCGGCCAGAGTGCGGAGGCGCGCCTCGTCGGACCGGATTTCTTCGAGAATGGCGGCCAGTTCGGCGAGCGGAGCGTCGCCGCTCGACGAGCCGAGGACCGTCGGCGCGCTCGTTCTGAAGACGACCTTCTCGACCCAGACGCGCCCCGATCCGGCGTCGATCGCGGTCCGGCGGACCTCCTGAACCCAGTGCGCCGCGCGGGCCGCCATCGCCGCGTGCGCCTCGGTCGCGCCCTGGAACTCCACCCGAAGGGCCAGCAGCCGGCCCTCGGACCCGTCGACCATCCGATCCAGCTCCCGCTCAAACCGCCCGAGGGCCTCGTCGACGTCCCGGGCGCCGGCCGCATCGACCCGGCAGGTCTGCCATCGGACCACATCGAGCCACCTCGGCTCGATCGAGGAGACCTCGAACCCGTCGTCGACCGTCACCAGCAGGCAACCCTTCGGCCCCTGCTCGCGGATGTGCCGACCCTGCACGTTCCCCGGGAAGACGATCCAGGGATCATCTCGGTGGAGGGTCTCCCTCGCGTGGACGTGCCCGAGCGCCCAGTATCCATACTCCCGGCTCCGCAGGTCCGAGAGCGAGCAGGGAGCATACGGCTCGTGCCCTTCCCGGCCGTCGACGCAGGTGTGCAGCAGTCCGACGTTGAACAGCCCGGGAATCCTCGCCGGATACGACCGCGCCAGGTTCTCCAGCACGGCCCGGGTGGCGAAGCTCTGCCCGTGGATCGCGGCGCCACAGTCTTCCTGCACGACCGTCTCGGCGCGGTCGGGCGAGAGGATCTTGACGTTCTCCGGAAGCCGCAAATCCCGCGTCATCCGGTTCTGGGCGTCGTGGTTGCCTCGGATTAAATAAACCGGGATGTTCGCGTCGCGAAGTCGGGACATCACCCCGGCGAGGAAGAGCGGCGTCTGATAGTCGTTCCACTCGCCGTCGTAGAGGTCGCCGACGATCAAAACGAACGCGACCTTCTCCTCCATCGCGGTTCTGGCGAGGTTCTCCAGCGCCCTTCGGGTGGCGGCCCGACACTCGGCGGCGGGGGCCCCCTCGTACCGGTCCAGTCCGCGCTGGGGACTGTCGAGATGAATATCCGCGGCGTGGAGAAACCTGAACATTGATGCCCAATCGCAACAGGAGAAAGCCGGCGCGGGGATCGTCCCCGTCCCTGAACAAAAAGTCTACCATCCCATCGAGATTTCGCCATCGTCCCTCGTCCGCCAGACCTCGGAAGTCCTCTCCCACCGAGGACTTTCTCAAAAATTGTCTTCAAAACAGCCCTCAAGATGGAGTCGACCCGCCTTACCGGTAACAGCGACGATCGTTCCTCCCGAAGATTCCCGTTGGCCGCCCGGATCGCCCTCCCGACCGACCACCCCAGATCATGTAGCCAAATCGATCCGAAACTCCATGACTGTGTGTGCTTCTCGCTTGAGATTTGGCGAGCTGCGTGATCAAATTCCTGGAAGGCCGCGGGCGGCATCGGGCCCGTGGTCGATCTCCAAGGGAGGAAAAATATGAAGATGGGAATGAAGTGGGGAGCTGCGCCCATGCTGGCGTGGTCTCTCTTGCTGGCGGGTGCGGCGCGGCCGGCGATGGCGCAGCAGTTCTACACGGCGAGCGACACGACCTCGCTGGCCACGGCGATCAACGCGGCGAATGTCGCGACGGGCCCCGTGGTGATCGACATCACGAGCTCGATCACGCTTTCTCAGGCGTTGCCGCTGTTGACGGCGAAGCATGGGGTGACGATCGAGGGGAA
>DAIDJI010000865.1 GCA_027451455.1 Planctomycetales bacterium
CCCCACGCCACCCTTTTGATTCAAGACCGCGATCCGTCGCATCGGGGCTCCCTCCCTCCACCGCACAGGCAAGGTCCGCATTCGCTCGCGTCGTCCCTGTCGCTCGCCGGACCGATTCACAAGGGACTATAGCCGCTCGACCCCGGGGCGCGAAGGGGAAGTGATCCCTTTCAGAAACCCCCTCAGAAACCCCAGGGCCCTTGGATCAAAGCGGAATATGGCCAGCCGCTCAGGCGATCGGCTGAAGAGCCAGGACAAAATGGCCGCGGAAGCTGGCGATTGGACTCTCCAGCACGGCGAGGCCCTTGCCGGTGTCTCCCGCGAAGTCCTTGACACCACCGGTGATCTGGTAGGTGTAGGCATTCTGAGCCGTCTGGCCGGTCACCGAAACGAAGACCTTGCCGCGATCGGGGAACGTCAGAACGAGCTGGCCACCGCCGCCCGGGACCGCCGAGACCTTGCCACTGAGCCTGGCATTGCCGATCGGCGTGACCGCACCGTGGCCGTTGAACGCGGCCGATGTTCCGCCGACAACTCGATACGTCCCGGAGACTGTTCCCGAGAGATTCAATGTCGACCCAGGCGCCGGTCCGCTGACCGAATGCGAATGATGGGACTTCACTTGATGCCGCAGCGCTGCCCGCTCCTGGGCCAGTTCGTGACGTTGGACCATCTCGATCCGATGCTCCGCCGCCGGGACTTGTGCCAGTTCCTGCGAGGCCGTCATCCCGACGCCCGACAGCAACTCCATCGATTCCAGCGACTCGAACCCGGGACGGTGCTCACTCTTCCGACGCGTCATGGAGGCTTCCTCTCGGTTCATGGGGAGAGAATCGTGCGTGAAAACCGTGTCGGCCTGGAGGCATCGGCAATCTGCACAACGGCAGTAGGATGCGGTCGCTCCGTCGATCTGGCCGACTTTTAGGATAACTACTGTCCAGAGGGAGGACAGCGCCTTCTACTGGATTCAGGAGCCGGCCGGGGTATCCGTGCCGTCGTAGTAGAACTCGAACCAGAGTTCAATATTAAGTCCGCCGAGCCGCCGCATCTGCCCGGGTGAGATCGTGGGGCCGCCCTCTCCGGCCTGCGAGAGCCAGAAGCAACTAACGGCGATCCGGGCTCCCTCTTCCTGCAAGGATCGGATCACCGCGGCCTTTCCCTCGATAGCGTCGAGGAGCCAGTCGATATGGCGGCGGGAGTCTCGGGATTCGACTCGTCCCTTCGTGCTGAGGCACCAGAGGTCGATCTCGGCGGGCAAGGCGTCGGGGGGAATCGCCCCGCCCTTGCGACGCCGGAACGTCGGCTCGAGCCCGAGGCGGACGGTGATTGCCTCGGGATCGGTCCGGACCGGGTAAATGAGGAGAGTGGCGAACGTCCGCCGGCAGGTTCCGTAATCGTCGTCGTACATTCGATTTAAGAGGCTACTCCGAGGCTCTCGCGAAGGAACGGAAGGTCGATCTCGGGGTAGACCGGAAACGAGGCGAGCATCGCGTCGACTCGGCTGCGGGCCTGGTCGCGGACGGAGTCGTCGAGGGTAAACTTCGACTTTTCGCGGTTGCCCGATTTTGTCGTCCCCGGCTGGATGCTCCCAAGCACCAAGGCGACGATCGAGGCGATCTCCTCCATCTCGGCCGGGCCCATCCCGAGCGTGGTGACGGCCGGCGTGCCGAACCGGAGCCCGCTGGTGTACCAGGGGCCATTCGGATCAAACGGGATCGGGTTGCGGTTCAGCGTAATCCCGCAACGACGGACGGCCTCCTCGGCCTGCCGGCCGGTAATACCATGCGTCTTCGCGACGTCGACGACCATCAAGTGATTGTCGGTCCCTCCGGTGACGACCGAGAGCCCATTCTTCACAAAAGCCTCGGCGAGCGCCCTCGCGTTCTCGACGATCTTCTGGGCGTAGACGGCGAAATCCGGCTTCAGCGCCTCGGTGAACGCAACGGCCTTCGCCGCCATGACGTGCGGAAGCGGGCCGCCGAGGACCAGCGGGCAGCCCCGGTCGACGGCGTCTCTGAACTCGGGCGTCGTTAAAACCAACCCTCCGCGCGGGCCTCGCAGTGTCTTGTGTGTCGTCGTCGTCACGACGTGCGCGAACGGGACGGGGTTGAAGTTCCCCGTCAGCACCTTGCCGGCGACCAGCCCAGCGAAATGGGCCATGTCGACCATCAGGACGGCGCCGACCTTGTCGGCGATCTCGCGCATTCGCGCGTAGTCGATGTTCCGCGAATAGGCGCTGAACCCGGCGATCAGGACCAGCGGCTTCACCTCCAGTGCCTGGCGCTCGATCGCCTCGTAGTCGAGCAGGTACGTCTCGCGATCGACGGTGTAGCCGTAAGACTCAAACATCTTGCCCGACGAGTTGAGCCGGTAGCCGTGGGTAAGGTGGCCGCCTGAGGCCAGGTCGAGGCCGAGCAGTCGCTGGTTGCCCAGGGCTGTCCGGACCTCGTTCCACTGAGCAGGGGTGAGCTTGTACCAGTCGCCAGCCGCAATCGAGGCGGAATCCTCGGCGCCCAGGATTTTCGCCATCGAAGGCAACTCGACCTTCTGCCGGAGGATCGCCCAAAAGGC
>DAIDJI010000866.1 GCA_027451455.1 Planctomycetales bacterium
GTGCGCGTCGGGCATGACCACGGGCGCGGGCGCGACTGGCACCTCGACGGGCACCCACGCATCGCCGTTGCCGTCTAAGGCGTCGCGAGCGTCGGTCGATTCCTCCGTTGGCCATGGTGCGACCTCGGGCTCGCCGGGGTCCTCAGCCGGCGACAACTCGTCATTGCGCGTCGCGCGCGTGCGCCGAGGTTTCGCGGGCGCGGGGGGCACCACCGGCTCCTCGACCTCGGCCGCGCCCGCGACCTGACCGGCGTTCGGATCGTCTGGGAGCAGGACGGGGTGAACTATCGATACCGGGTCCAGGGGTCCGAGGACGGCAAGGAATGGATGACCCTTTCCGACCAGTCGAAAACCAGTAGCCGCGACCAGGACCGGACGCATCCGATCCTGGCAAGGGGGATTCGCCACCTCAGGATCGAGGTGACCGGCCTTCGTCCGGGCGCCTGGGCGAGCATCGCTGAGGTCGAGGTGCACGGCACCGAGAAAGTCCCCGCTCCGGCGGGGACCGTTCTCTCGCGCCCGCTCCAGCGAGCGGGCGACGGACCGACACTCGGCGAGATCCAAATCCCCGAGGGCTTCCACGCGACCCTCTTCGCGCAGCCGCCCGACGTGAGCTACCCGACCTGCCTCGCCGCCTCGCCCGGCGGCGAGGTCTTCGTCGGCATCGATGAAAACGGCTCGCTCGACGCCCGGCCCGGGAGGGGCCGGGTCGTCCGCTGCATCGACTCCGATAACGACGGCCGCGCCGATCGGTTCCACGTCTTCGCGACGATGGACAGCCCCCGCGGCCTCGCCTACGACGACGGGACGCTCTACGTCCTCCATCCGCCCGAACTGACCGCCTATCACGACGAAAACCACGACGGCACCGCCGACCGTTCCGATACCCTCGTCAAGGGGATCGGCTTCGACCTGAAGTTCCGGGGCGCTGACCACACGACCAACGGCATCCGCCTCGGCATCGATGGCTATATCTACATCGCGGTCGGAGATTACGGATTCCTGCACGCAGTCGGCAAGGATGGCCGGACGCTTCAGTACCGGGGCGGCGGGGTGGTCCGGGTTCGGACCGACGGGACGGGCCTGGAGGCCGTCTCCCGGGGGCAGCGGAACATCTATGATGTCGCCATCGATCCCTATATGAACCTCTTCACCCGCGACAATACCAACGACGGCGATGGATGGGACGTCCGGCTAAGCCATCTCGTCCCGACGGCGCACATGGGCTATCCCTCGCTCTTCAAGAACTTCGCCGACGAGATGGTGAAGCCGCTGGCCGACTACGGCGGAGGCTCGCCCACCGGGTCGATCTACGTCAGCGAGCCCTCGCTGCCGAATCCCTTCGGCGATGCCCTCTACACCTGCGAATGGGGCCGTGAGGCGGTCTTCCGGCACCCGCTCGACCGCGAGGGCGCCAGCTTCCGCGCCGGCCAGGAGATGTTCGTCAAGCTGCCAAGACCGACCGATATCGAAGTCGACGGGCTGGGCCGAATCTACGTCGCCTCGTGGAAGGGTGCCACGTTCACCTATGCCGGGCCAAACGTCGGCTACGTGATCCGCCTGACCGCCCCGGGCTCGTCCGAGCACACGTTTCCCAACCTGAAGAAGGCGACTGATGAGCAACTCGTCGGCTACCTCGCCTCGCCAGGTCAGGTGATGAGGCTCGCAGCCTCTCGCGCCATCCTGCGCCGCGGACGTCGTGGCGAGTTCGCCTCGAAGCTCGAAGCGATGGCACGGGGAGACGGCCGGCTCGCCGCTCGGGTCGCGGCAGTCTTCACCCTGGAACAGCTTCTCGGCCCCGACTCGATTGATCTGCTGGTAAGGCTCTCCGACGACCCGAGCATCCGAGAGTTCGCTCTGACAGCGCTCTCGGATCGGAAGGAGGGAGCGAGGATCCCGGCCGCGCCGTTCCTGCGCGGGCTGCTCGACCGGAATCCCCGGGTCCGCCTGCGGGCCGCCATCGGCCTCGGCCGGCTGGGGAAGACCGAGGCCGCCGACGCGCTGGTGGCCCGGATCGCCGACGACGATCCGATGGTCGCGCACATCGCGATCCAGGCCCTGGTGGCGCTTCAGGCTGTCGATCCCTGCCTGAAGGCGCTCGATTCCAGGACGCCCGATCTCGCCCCCGGCGCGGCGCAGGCGCTCCAGGCGATGCACGACCGTCGGGCTGTTGACGGGCTGATCGCCCGGCTTTCCTCGGCGGATTCGGCGACTCGTCGGCTGGCGTTCCGGGCGCTCTGCCGGCTCGATCATCGCGAGGCTGAGTATCGGGGCGACTGGTGGGGCACGCGTCCCGACACGAGCGGGCCGTATTACAAGCCCGAAACCTGGGAGCAGACCAGCCGGATTGAGCGGGCCCTCGGCCAGGCCATGGTTCGGGCCGACTCGCGCGAGGCCGCCGGGATGCTGATCGACCTGGTTCGAAACAAGGTCGAACTGAAGGGCGCCTCGACCGTCGCCCTGGATATCGCCGGGCTGGATGCAGCCGGGCGGGCCTCAGCGGTTGGAATCCTTGCAACCCGACGTAACCTCTCGGCGAAGGATGCGGAATTCCTGGAGCGAATCGCGT
>DAIDJI010000867.1 GCA_027451455.1 Planctomycetales bacterium
ATTTGATTATGGCCTGCGCGAGCGCCAATTTAAGAATTGGTTTGAGGCTGCAGCAGCACGACCGGGCGGACGGATCACCAAGGAGGACGCGCTCGCGGCTGTCGCGACGGCGGCCCCCCCTGCTCCGCCGAGGGTCGCGCCGACCCAGGCCGAGGCGCCCTCGGCCCGGCCAGCCGCCGCTCCGTCGGCTCCCTCGGGTTCACGAACGGAGACCCGGCTTCGGATGAGCGGGCTCCGGCAGAAGATCGCCCATCGGCTGGTCGAGGTTCAGCAGACCGCCGCGATCCTGACGACCTTCAATGAGGTCGACATGTCGCGGGTCATGGACCTTCGGGCGAAGTACAAGGAGAGCTTCCAGAAGGCCCACGGGATCGGCCTGGGTTTCATGTCGTTCTTCGTCAAGGCGACGATCGAGGCCTTGAAGGCGTTCCCCGCCGTCAATGCCCGGATCGAGGGGAACGAGATCGTCCACCACAACTACTACGACATCGGTGTCGCCGTCAGCACCGAGAAGGGTCTGATGGTCCCCGTGATCCGCGACGCCGACCGCCTCTCGTTCGCCGGGATCGAGAAGGCAATCGCGGCCTTCGCCGTGAAGGCACGCGAGGGGACGATCTCGGTGGACGACCTTCGCGGCGGCACCTTCACGATCACCAACGGCGGGGTCTTCGGCTCGATGATGTCGACGCCCATCCTGAACCCGCCGCAGAGTGGCATCCTCGGGATGCACGCGATCAAGAAGCGGCCCGTCGTGATCGACGATCAGATCGTCGTCCGCCCGATGATGTACCTCGCGCTCTCGTACGACCACCGGATCGTTGACGGTCGGGAGTCCGTCAGTTTCCTGGTCAAGATCCGTGACGGGATCGAGAACCCCGAGCGCCTGATGCTCGAGGTTTAGGGCAAGCGAGGTCAGCCCAATCGGGGCGGGGGGTTCATGGCGTACTGGCTGTTCAAGTCGGAGCCGAGCGCTTATTCGTTTGGCGACCTGATGGCCGAGCCCGACCGGACGACCGGCTGGGACGGTGTCCGCAATTATCAGGCGCGGAATTATCTCCGCGATGATGTTCAGGTGGGCGACCGGGTCTTCTTCTACCACTCCAATGCCGACCCGCCCTGCATCGCGGGGATCGCGGAAGTGGTTCAGGCGGGCCTTCCCGACCCGACCGCGTTTGACCTGGGATCCGACCACTACGACCCCAAGAGCGACCCTGACCGTCCGACCTGGTATCAGGTCGCGATTCGGGCCGTCCGGGCGATCGAGCCGCCGATCGGGCTCAAGGAACTCGGCGGCATCCCCGAGCTGGCCGGGATGGTGCTTCTCCGCAAGGGGAACCGGCTCTCCATTCAGCCGGTGACCGAGGCGGAGTGGAACGCGATCCTGGCGATGGACCGCAGCCGAAAGCAAGCCAAACGCTAGGAATCCCAAGGCCCGAGCAAGGAAGAGGCCCGCATGGCGACCATCGAGCATTTCGCCGTCTATGCCGACGACTCCACGGCATTGAAGGACTTCTACGTTCGAACGTTTGGCCTGAAGGTGATCGTCGAGGGGGGCGGCGATCCCCCGGGTTACTTCCTTGCCGATGATCGCGGGATGGCGATCGAGGTCCTCGGCCGGCCGGCCGGGTCGCCCGAGGTCAACCAGCGGTGGGTCTGTCACCTGGCCTTCTGGGTCGACGATGTGCTCGCCACCAAGGCCAGGCTCGAGCAAGAAGGCTTCGTCTTCGAAACCGAGACCTTCGTCGACAACGACGAATTGAAGACCGCCTTCTTCAAGGATCCAGGCGGCAACCGCTGTCAGATCGTCTGGCGACGTCGGGCTCTCGGCCGCAACGACTAACGAGACTCCACGAGACTCCACGGGACTTCTTGACCGATCCCCGCCGGCCGACTAGAGTCTCCCCAGACGCGCCAGGACGGCGTTCGCGCCCGCCTCGATCGACGACACCACCGACTCGGGAATCCAACAATGCAAGGAAGCAAGCGGGTTCTCATCGTCTCTCATGGTCCGTTCCCTACCCCCGAGCAGAACCGGGTCGAGGGGGGTGGGCTCCGCTGCTGGGGCCTGGCCCGTGGGCTCAAATCGAATAACCCCAGCCTCGATGTAACAGTTGTTCATCACGATTCGTATGCAAAAGCGAATTCCACGACGGAATTCGAGGGCATCCGGATCGCGACCTGGAACCACGAGACGATCGCCGCGATGGCCCGCGCCTTCGACTCGGTGGTGATCAGCTACTGCATGGGCGAGGCGGCGGTTCGACTCATTCGGGATCTGCTGTCCCATCAACAACTGATTTTGGATTGCTACGTCCCGATTTTTGTCGAGGTTCCCGCCCGGGAAAGCTCGGATTTGCTCCGCGAACAGGCGGGTTATCTCCGCGAGTTTCCGAGCTGGACCGAGCCCCTCCGGCGCGGCGATTTCTTCCTCGTCGCCAGCACGGCGCAGGAGCGTTTCTACCGGGGCGTGCTGGCGGCGCTGGAAGGCATCACGGGCAAGAAGGCTGTCGACTCGGATGCGATGAACGTCAAGAACTGAGCGCATTTGCAGGATCAGGGGAGCCT
>DAIDJI010000868.1 GCA_027451455.1 Planctomycetales bacterium
CTCCTCGGCGGGCTGCTCGCGTGGAGCCATCCGGCCGACGCATCCGACCGTACTGCCCCTCAGATCCTCCAGGAACTCGATTCGATGAAGTCGCCCCCGTTCGACCAGCGACGGGAGGCCGAACCGGGCTATCGGGAGGCCGTCCAGAAACAATACCTCGACCTCCTGGCGCGACGCGACACACTCATCCTCGACCTCTTCCGACTCGATCCCGATCATCCGAGGCTCCCCGAGCTGATGACCGAGCGATGGAGACGGATGCCCCCCATTCCCCCGAATCCCGATCGGCTGGGCAAGGAAGTGGATGAGGTCCTGGCCGCAACCCACAACGATCGATTGAAAGCCGAGGCCTTCTATGCCCGTGCTCAGATCGATATCGTCAAGTCCGCGCAAACCGGGGTCACCCAACTTGGAGGGGTCGACGACTTTGTGCGAAGGCTCCCCCGCGACGAACGCTCCTCGCAACTTCTGTACATGGCCGCTCTGTACACGAAGGATAACGAGGTTCGACAGAAATACGAGGCTCGTGTTCTGAAAGAGTACCCGAACTCGCGGGCGGCCAGCGACATTCAGGGGAATCGCCGGCAAGCCGAAGCCATCGGCAAGCCGTTCGAGCTACAGTTTGACGATGCGATCACCGGCCGGCCGATCGCGATGAAGGACCTCAAGGGGAAAGTGGTCCTGATCGACTTCTGGGCCACCTGGTGCGCACCCTGCCTGAACGGGATGCCCCACCTGAAGGAGCTTTATCAGAAGTATCACGATCAGGGGCTGGAGATCATCGGCGTGAGCCTCGACGCCCCGGCCGATCAGGGTGGACTGCAAAAGCTCCGGGCCTTCGTCCAGGCTCAGCAGATCCGTTGGCCGCAATACTACCTGGGTAACGGCTGGGAGAGCGAATTCACCAAGTCGTGGGCGATCAACGTTCTGCCGTCGATGTTCCTCGTCGATCGCGACGGAAAACTGGTTTCGACCCGCGCCGTCGAGGAACTGGACCAGATGATCCCCAAGCTCCTCGCCAGTCAAAGCAAGTAAAAGAGCGAGTGAACCAGGGCCCCGGCCAGATCGCGCCGGGGCCTCTTCGATCGGTCAGCCTCGCGACCCCGAAATCAAGGACATGACCTCGGTCCGGGTCGCCAACTTGTCCTTGAAAGTGCCCCGCATGGCGCTGGTGACGAACGAGCTATCCGACTTGTTCACACCACGGATTGTCATGCAACTATGGGTGCCCTCGATCACAACGGCAACGCCCTTGGCGTCCAGCTCGCGCATCAGCAATTCGGCGAGCTCCTCGGTGAGTCGCTCCTGCATCTGGGGCCGCTTCGAGAGGACATCGAGCACGCGGGGGATCTTCGAGAGGCCCACGACCCGGCCGTTCGGGATGTAAGCGACATGGGCCCGGCCGACAACGGGCAGCAGATGATGCTCGCAGAAGCTGACGAAACGGATATCCCGGATCAGGACCATTTCATCATACTTCTGGGTAAACAGTTTCTTCAGATGGAAGCGCGGGTCCTGGTGGAGGCCCTGGAAGACCTCGGCGTACATCCGGGCGACACGGTCGGGCGTCTCGCGCAGTCCCTCACGGTCCGGGTCCTCACCGACGGCCAGGAGGATCTCGCGAACAGCCCGGCGAATCCGGTCGAGGTCCATCGATCCCGTGGCCGGACGAACGGCGCTCTCGTCAAAATCGTCGGAGCCAACCGATTCGCCATTGGCGTAGGCCGAGGCCTCCGCGAGAAAGGAATTGATCGCCATTCGTCTCACCTCGAAGGACCGCCCCCAACCACCTCCATTGTGGGCGGCTGAGTCACGCCGAACCGGGCGCCATGTGTTGAAGACTTTTCGTAAGTCCCGCAAAAATAGAGACTTCCGCAGAGCCCCCGTATTGTAGTCCAATGGTTGCAAAAATCAAGCCGCGCCCGATTCGCTCAGTTGAGGCTGAAGGGCTGAGGGAATCGTCGGGGGCCGGTCTGGGGATCGTGCCGCCCACGAAGCAACTCGAGAAGCGACGTGACACGCTCCGCCACCCGAATCTCCTCCAGGAGTGATTGCTTCACCGAAGCGGGCGCGTCGATGGCGTGGGCCATGATGTCGGCGATACTTCCCAGCGGCAGATTGGAATGGAGGAGGCGAGCGAGGTCGGAATCCAGGTCGTTACTCTGCTTCAGGATCTCGAGGAAGATCCGAATCAGGTCCTCTCGAAGGGAATCCATCGACGAGGGTGGCTCCTGATCTTCGAGCAGGACCGCCTCGGCGGTTCGATACGGTTTGGTCGAGGGGATTTCCCGGACAAGTCGAACACGCTTGCAACCAAGGAGGAGCAAATGAAATCGACCGTCGGGAAGTCGTTCGTACTGGACGATCCGCCCGACGCAACCGACCTGGTAGATCGGGACGGGTTCCAGGCCGGGAGATCCGGCTGCGATCGGGCGCGACTGGACCATCGTGATGAGGTGATCGTCCTTAAGGGCGTCCTCGGTCATCTGGCGGTATCGCGGCTCGAAGATGTGCAGGGGCAGAATGACGTGGGGGAAAAGT
>DAIDJI010000869.1 GCA_027451455.1 Planctomycetales bacterium
GGGAGACCTACCGAGGTGGCTCGGTTCCACTCGGCGACTTACGACACCTTCTTCGACCGCGGTTGGTGGCCGTCGTGGGCGTTTACCACGTTCACGATAGGACCCCGGGCCGAGTTCGGTGTGTCGTCCTGACTCCCGAATCTTCTTATCGAGGCATACAAACGGCCCCGGGCCCTGTCCTTCCGACAGGCCCCGGGGCTTTTTTTGCTCCGGGCGTTTTTCCATTTCTCGAACCCGTTCCGGCGTCCCGAGTGGGACGCCGATTCCCCTGACGATGGAGGGCGGTCGACCGTGATCGTGGTCATGAAAGCAGATGCAACCCCGGCGCAGATCGAGCACGTCGCCGCGCACATCCAGTCGCTCGGGATGAAGCCGCAGGTGATCCAGGGAACGCATCAAACCGTGATCGCCGCGATCGGCGAGGAGCGGGTCGGGCTGGCCGAGACGCTCGAGCCAGGCGAGGGCGTCGAGAAGGTCCTCCCGATCATGGCCCCTTACAAGCGGGCCTCCTCGGAACTCAAGCGCGAGCGAACGGTTGTCAAGGCGCGCGGCCTGGAAGTCGGCGGCCACAAGATCGCCGTCATTGCCGGCCCCTGCTCCGTCGAGGACGAAGAACAAATCGTCTCCATCGCCCGGAAACTCAAGGCTCTCGGCGCCACCGGGCTCCGCGGGGGCGCCTTCAAGCCCAGAACCAGCCCCTACAGCTTCCAGGGGCACAAGGAACAGGGATTGAAAATGCTCGCCGCCGCCCGCGCCGAAACCGGGCTCGCCATCGTGACCGAGGTCATGGCGCCCGAGCATGTCCCAATGGTCGCTGAGTATGCCGACGTTCTCCAGATCGGCGCCCGTAACATGCAGAACTACCAGCTCCTGCAGGCTGTCGGCGACTCCGGCAAGCCCGCCTTGTTGAAACGGGGAATGAGCGCCACCATCGACGAGTTTCTTCTGGCCGCCGAGTACATCCTCGATCGCGGCAATCCCAACGTCATGCTCTGCGAACGCGGCATCCGGACCTACGAGGACCACACCCGGTTCACCCTCCCGCTCGCGACCGTCCCCTACCTCCACGAGAAGAGCCACCTCCCGGTGGTCGTCGATCCCTCGCACGGGACGGGCAAGTCGCGACTGGTCCCGCCTATGGCCCGCGCCTCGATCGCAGCCGGCGCCGACGGACTGATCGTTGAGGTCCACGAAGACCCCGAGCAGGCCGCGAGCGACGGCGCCCAGACCATCACACCCGACGCGTTCCGACAGATGATGGAACAATGCCGTCGAGTCGCCGAGGCCGTCGATCGTTCGCTCTAACCCGGCGCCGGATTCGAGCCCGCCTCCTCTTCCGACCCCGAATCCAACCGGTCATTCTCGGTTTGTGGTTGGTTCGCTTTGACACTTATTGTTCCGATCGGCTTCCGGGAAGTGGAGATCGCAGAGGCGCCTTGATGTTGCGAAAACGTGAAGGTCGATCGTTTTTCGCGGCGGCAGGACCTTGACTTGCCGCCGTGAAAAATGCTCTTAATTGAAACATCAGATCGGCCCCTCTCGACGGGGGAGAACCGCTGGAGCCGACGCCAGTTCACTGGGTCGAGAACCGCCCACCGGGCGGAGCTTTGCGCTCGATGTTCGGCACGCCCCACTTCTCTCGAAACGCCAGCGAACCCCCGAGGGATAAGGATGCGAGATCCGGCAGGATGGGGCCAGTGGATGGTGGGCCTCCTACTGGCGATCACGTCAGGGCTCGGAAGATCGGCGCCAGCGGCCGAGCCGGGTGAAACGATCCGATTCGAGGAGATCGCGGCGAAGGCGGGAGTCGCCTTTCGGTTCGAGGCCGGCGGTCGGGGCCGTCACGACCTTCCCGAGATCATGGGAGGCGGCCTCGCCCTGCTCGACGCGGACGGCGATGGCCGGCTCGATCTCTTTCTCTGTAACGGCGGCCCGATCGTCGACGAGCCCGGACGGCCAGATCCCCCCTGCCGGCTCTACCGGAACCTGGGTGGTTTTCGGTTCGAGGAGATCACCGCCCGCGCCGGATGCCCGGGGCCGAGCTACGCCATGGGGACCGCCGTCGGCGACTACGACGGCGACGGCCGCGACGATCTCTTCGTCTCCGGATGGCGCGATCAGCGGCTTTACCGGAATCTCGGCGGTGGCCGGTTCGAGGACGTCACCGCCCGCGCTGGACTGATTTCGCGTGACTGGTCCACATCGGCCGCGTTTGCCGACCTCGACGGCGACGGCGACCTCGACCTCTATGTCGCAACCTATCTCGTCTACGACCCGGCCACGGCCCCCTTCTGTGCGGCCCCCGACGGCCGTCGCGATTTCTGCGGACCCGAGGACTTCGCCGCCGAGGACGACCATCTCTACCGGAACAACGGAGATGGAACGTTCACGGACGTCGGCGAATCGGCCGGGATCCGGCTCCCGGGCGGCCGGGGCCTGGGCGTTCTGGTCGCCGAGTTAACCGGCGACAACCGCCCCGACATCTATGTCGCCAACGATTCCTCCCCCTGCTGGCTGTTCGCCAACCGGGGCGG
>DAIDJI010000870.1 GCA_027451455.1 Planctomycetales bacterium
ATTGCGGACTCCGCTCACATCGATCCGAGGCTATGCGGAACTAGTGAGGCAGAGGTCAGGGATGCTGGATAAATCCGAGACCAACCGTGCTATGGAACGCATCGAATCGGAGTCGATCCGGATGGGGAGCCTAGTGGAAGACCTGCTCCTGCTGGCCAGACTCGACCAAAATAGGCCGGTCGAGAAACTTCCGGTTGACCTGTCCGAACTGGCAAACGACCTGACCCAAGACATAAAAACCGTGGAACCCTGCAGAGAAATTGATTCAGACGTGGAAGACGACCTTTGGATAATCGGAGACAAGAACCGCTTCATCCAGGTAATTGCGAACCTTTTCTCAAACTTGAGATTTCACACTCCGGAGTGCAGTCCAGCGAAAGTGTCCCTTCGTCATATTGAACCAGACCAGCTGGAGCAGTTCAACCGCCGCAAGGTGGCTCAGGACGGCGCCGGGCTCAAACCCCAGGCGAAGACCGAAGGCGAGCTCGCGGCCAAGCGCTGATCGGGCCTGTCGTTCGTCCTGGAATCCCGGCTCGCGGGTCCTTGGTGACGAGGATCCAGGGCCGGGAGTCGGGACACTCGGGGTTCGCTCCCCGCGCCAGGGCCGGCGACCCCGCGGTCGAATCGACGATCCACCTCCGCAGAATTCCTCCCGCGATCATCTGTCCAACGAACGATCCTGGGGATCCAGGGCCCGAGGTCTCAAGACTCCAGGACCAGGGACTCAGGCACCAGGGACTCAAGGACTCAAGGACCAAGCTAAGATGTCCGTCATCCTCCTGACATTGCACCTCCTGTGGGCGCAGGCCCCGCCGCCCGCCCCCTCGGCGGCCGCGCCCGCGACCAAGGCCGCGCCCGCCGCCGCCGCGCCGGCCCCCGGTGCCACCGCGCCCGGTGACGCGTCCAAGGCGCCCGCTGCGCCGGTCCGGCCCCCCATCCAGATCGACAACCGAACCGCGATCGCCATCGCCTGGCTCTACCTCGCCAGCGACCCGATGGGCGGCGGCGAGGGCCTGCTCGTCAACTCGATCGTCTGGCTCAAGGCGGTCGGCCTGCTCTGCCTGCTCGCCTGGGTCCTTTCCTGGATCTACTTAGGGATCAAGGAACGCGTCGTCGCCCGAGGCGAGTGGTTCGACTACCTCGGCATCATCGCCCTGGCGCTGACCCCGGCGACCGTGATGGTCCAGGTCCTCCAGGTGATGAAGCGATTCGAGCCACCGTCGATCGGCCCGCTGCCGATGGCCTCGGCCATGTGGCTCACCTCGATCCTGCTCTACGCGGTCTGGATCGAGTTCGCCCTCTGGCGAGCGACCCGACGGCTCGGCAATCGCGTCGACCGCCTGGTGCTGGTCGGCGTCCACCTGGCTCTGGCGCTCGGCCTGGGCGTCGGCGCCTGGCTCCAGGTCAAGGGCTACCTGATCGCCATCTTCCTGATGCTCGGCGCCTTCATGCCGCTGGACACCGAACTGACCTGGCGCGAGGGCCTCTCGGTCGGCACCCGGTTCGCACTCACCTACATGGGCTATGTCGTCCTGCTCCGGGTCACGCTCCAGTGCGCCGGCGAGGTCTTCAACGACCGATTCCGCCGCCTCTACGCGATCGCCCGGCTGAGCGTCTACGAGGCGACCCGGCGGATGTGGGCGCCCTGGGTGGTCATGACCGTCTTCCTGCTGGTTCTGGCCTTCACCCACTGGTTCCTCCAGCCTCCCCGGGCCGCCGAGATGGGCCGGCTCTACGTCAGCACGCTGACCCTCCTCTGCTCGGCCCTTCTGACGCTGATGGTGACGATCCTGACGCCCCTCTCACTGCCGACCGACATCCAGCAGCAGACGATTTACACGGTCGTCTCGAAGCCGGTCCGCCGGCTGGAGCTGATCTGGGGCCGGATGATCGGCTACATGGCCCTGGTGACGATGCTGCTCGTCGTCTTCGGCGGGATCAGCCTGGCGTACCTCTGGCGGACCGTCGGCCTGACGCAGCGGGAGACGATCGCCAGGGCCGAGGCCGCCGAGAAGGCCGGCCGGATCGCCGAGGCCCGTCAGTATCGCGAGCAGGCCGAGCAGCTCTACACCCGAATGACGGCCCGCGAGCCGATCAAGGGCTCGCTCTCGTTCCTCGACTCGCGCGGCGTCCCGCACGCGATGGGGATCGACGTCGGTCAGGACGTCTCGGCCCGGGAGCCCCGGAGCCACATCGAGGGCGCCACGCCCTCGGCGGCGATCTGGAGCTTCGGCCGCGTTCCCGACCCGTTCACACCACCCGGCCGCCAGCCGAGGATCCTCGACCGGATCATCCCCGTCGATCGGTTCCTCACCGCCGGCACGCTCGAGGACGACCTCGACCGCCTCTACCAGCTTGAGGCCCAGGTCGCCGAGGCCCAGCAGGCCAAGCAGCGGCCCGACCTTCCCGCGTCCGAATCGAGCCGGCTCGACCAGGCGATCGCCCGGAACCAGCAGGAGCTCGATCGCGTCCGCTCCAACTACGAGGCCAGAAAACGCCAGGCCGACGACCTCGACGCCAAACTCGCCGCCGCC
>DAIDJI010000871.1 GCA_027451455.1 Planctomycetales bacterium
GGGTCCGACACCTGGTTCGACCCGAAGATGTTGTGATGACCGCGGCGCGTCCCGATGCGTTCCGGGTGAAAATCCAGCTCCCCGACGGGACGACCGAGGTCCAGTGGGAGCGCCCCGCGCCCCTGATCGAGCCGCTGAAGGCCCGCATTCTCGATGTTCTCGACCGCGAGGGGAAGGCCCTCGTCGCCCTGAACACGCTCCTGATTGCTGGCGATTTGCATACCGAAATCGTCGCGCGGAAGGTTCAAATCCGGGACAGCGCCGCGAACAAGCTGATCTGGAACTTCTCCCTGGCGAAGGGCGCCGCGGTCGCCCTGAACCCGGTCCCGGTCGCCGACATGGCCGGCGGGCTGGCGGTCGACGTCGGGATGATCATGACGCTGAGCAAGCTCTACGGCATCCCGCTGACCCGACGGACCGCCGCCAACCTCGTCCGCGACATGATGCTCGCCCTGGGCGCGATGGGGCTGGTCAGCGTCGCCAGCCGCTTGCTCGCGAGCGGCCTGAAGTCGTCGCTCGCCGGACTGACCGTCGCGACCGGCGGCCTGGCCGCGCCCCTGACCTTCCTCGGCTACGGAGCGATCAGCCTCGGCCAGGCGGCGACCGGCGCGACGACCTCTTACATCATCGGCCAGGGGGCCAAGACCTACCTCCGGCAGGGCTGCCAGTGGGGTCCCCGGGGAATCAAGACCGTCATCCAGCAAATCGTCGCCGAGGCCAAGGCCGACTCGGTTATCGACCGCCTGCGCGACGACCTGAAGACGAGGCTCAAGACGTGACCGCTCGCCTCCGACCCTACCTGATCGCGGGCGGCATCGCGGTCGCCGCGATCGCCGCGCTGGCGTTCGAGTACCTCGCGACAGCCCCGGTCCGAGGCGCTGTTCGGACCTGCTCCGAGTTGATGACGATCGCCAATCGCCCCGACCTCACCGACGCCGATCGGATCGACGCCGCCCGCGCCCGATGCTCTCGCCGATACCTTTCAACGCACAGGCTCGGAGTCGGACGAGGCGGCGAGGGACTCGTCGGCTTCCCTCGCAACCTGAGCAAGAATTTCCAGGCGTGGCGCGAGGGCGCCGACGTCTGGATCTGCCCGACCGATCGCATCGGCCCGATCTACCGGTTCGTCTTCGAGGAGGATGCCTGGCGGTTCGACGGACCGGTCGGACTCCTCCGCCCTCGCGGCGAGATCATCCCCGCCGACGACTTGCCGGAGATGGAGTGACCGCAAGGAGGGAAAGTCTCGATCAGTCGAGTCACCCCGAGCGTTCGCCCACTCAAGAAGAACCCGCTCGACCAACCGCAAAGACAGACAGATCATCCCAACCTTGACGGTTTGAAATGAGGAGCTTTCTCGTCATGACGACCGTGGCTGACGTCGCCGAATGGCTGGAGAAGTTCGCCCCGTCGGGGCTCGCGGAGTCGTGGGACAACGTCGGTTTGCTCTGGGGCGATCCATCCTCCTCGGCCGATCGGATCATGACCTGCCTGACCGTCACCCCGACCACCGCCGACGAGGCCATCGAAAGTCGCGCGGGGATGATCGTCAGCCATCATCCGATATTGTTCCAGGGGACCAAGCGGCTCCGCGCCGATCGGCCCGAGACCGGTTTCCTCTGGAAACTGGCGAGGAACGGGATCGCCGTGGCGAGCCCGCACACCGCGTTTGACAACACGCAGGGCGGGATCAACGAAATTTTGTGCGAAAGGCTGGGAATCCTCGATCCCTCACCGCTCCGGCCGATCGGCGTTGAGGCAAGGACGGGGACGTTCAAGGTGGTCGTTTTCACGCCCGAACCCGACCTCGAGGCGGTGATGGCCTCGGCGTTCGCGGCCGGGGCCGGCGTGATCGGCGATTACCGCGAGTGCTCGTTCGCAATCCCCGGGCAGGGAACCTTTTTTGGGACCGAGTCGACCCATCCCGCCCTCGGGCAGAAGGGTCGTCGCGAGACCGTGGACGAACTTCGATTGGAATTCGTCTGCCCGGCTGAACGCATCGCGGACGTTCTGACGGCCGTCCGGTCGAGCCACTCGTACGAGGAGCCGGCCATCGACGTCTACCCTCTGCATCAGGAGAGCAGCGTGGCCGTCGGCGCGGGTCGAGTCGGGATGCTGAAAAATCCCACCTCGCTCGGAGAGTTCGCCGCGATCGTGGCCCGGACGCTCGGCGATCGCGGAACCCGGTTCGTCGGCAATCCAGGACACGAGGTCCGCCGTGTGGCCGTTTGCTGCGGGGCGGGCGACGATTTTTTGAAGGACACCGCCCGTACAGGAGCCGACGTACTGCTGACCGGCGAGGCCCGGTTCCATCGCGGGCTCGAGGCCGAGGCAATCCAGGTCGGCCTGATCGTCGCCGGTCACCACGCCACCGAACGAATCGGCGTCGATATCCTGGCCCGCAGGATCGCCTCGGCCTCCGCGGTGTAATCCTGCGCCGGCCCGTGCAGCGTGAGGCCGGGCAGCACCGTGCAGGGACCGCGTCCGCCCTTGACGCCGCGCAGCAGCAGCAATCGCGCCGGCCGCCCCGCGCG
>DAIDJI010000872.1 GCA_027451455.1 Planctomycetales bacterium
GAGAGCATCACCACGAACGCGGGGAGATCGCGGTTCATGCTTCCCAGGCCGTAGGCGACCCACGATCCCATGCTCGGACGCCCGGCAAGCTGAGAGCCGGTCTGTACGAAGGTGATCGCCGGGTCATGATTGATTGCCTCGGTCTGCATCGAGCGGATCATCGTGAGGTCGTCCACGATCCCGGCCGTGTGGGGGAGGAGTTCGCTGATCCAGGCGCCGGAGTTGCCGTGCTGGCGGAACCCGAAAATCGAGGGAGCCACCGGCAAGCTCTTCTGCCCGGAGGTCATCGTGGTGATCCGCTGGCCCATGCGGATCGAAGCGGGCAACTCATTCCCGCGCCGGTTGGCGAGCGAGGGCTTGTGATCGAAGAGATCGATCTGGGATGGGCCGCCCGACTGGAAGAGGTAGATTACTCGCTTGGCCCGAGGCGCGAAGTGAGGAAGGCCCGGCAACCCGCCGGACTCCCTGGCGAGTGGTGAGGGCGGAGTGCTGGCACCGGCGAGCACGCCATCCGAGTGGAGCAGTGAGCCGAGTGCGACGGCGCCTAGCCCGACGCCTGAGCGTCCCAGGAAGATGCGGCGGTTGATCGTTTGCGCGGCCTGCAAGGCTTCCACGGCCGATCACTCCTGGGTGATGGTTTCGTCGAGGTTGAGAATCACGGCGGCGACGGCAGTATAGGCGGCCAGTTCGGCGGGCGAGGTCTTGGGATCGATCGGGCTCTCACCGTGTCGGACGAGCTGATCGGCGGCGCCTGGCTCGGCCCGAAACGCGCGCAGGTAGCGTTCGAGTCCGTTGCGGAGGACGGCGATTTCGGCCGGGGTCGGCCTCCTGGCGAGTGCCCGTCGAAAGCCGTACAGGATTCGCGTATCGAGATCGGCGTCTCCTTGAAGGATCATGAGCTGCCCGAGGGCGCGGGCGGCCTCGATGTAGGCCACGTCGTTGAGCAATTCGAGGGCCTGCAAGGGAGTATTGGTCCGGGCCGGCCGCACCTGGCAGATCTCTCGGCTGGGGGCGTCGAAGGTGGCCAGCGCGGGATGTGGGACGGTCCGTTTCCGGTAAACGTAAAGGCTGCGTCGGTAGAGGTTGGCCCCTCGGTCCTGGACGTACGGGCCCTCGCCGGCGCCTCCGGCGAGTTCCTCCCAGAGTCCGGCCGGCTGGTAGGGCTTGACGGATCGACCTCCCACCCGGGGGGCCAGCAGTCCGGCGATCGCCAGGGCGTTGTCGCGAACGACCTCGGCTGAGAGGCGGAACCGCGGTCCTCGGGCCAGGAGACGATTCTCGGGGTCGCGAGCGGCGAGATCGGCCCTCGCCTTCGAATCCTGCCGATAGGTTGCGCTCGTGACGACGAGGCGATGTAACGCCTTGATGTTCCAGCCGGACCGGATCAGTTCGGTCGCCAGCCAGTCGAGTAGATCGGGATGGGAGGGCAGTTCGCCCTGCACGCCGAAATTCTCGGCGGTCTTCACCAGTCCGATTCCGAAATGATGCTGCCAGATTCGGTTGACCTCGACGCGAGCCGTGAGAGGATGCTCGGGGGAGACCAGCCACCGGGCGAGCGCGAGACGGTCGGCCCTGGTCCCGGCGGGCAGAGGAGGCAGGCACGCCGGCGTTCCGGGCTTCAAGGGTTTGGAGGAGTCGGGTTGGTCGTACTGACCTCGCTTCAACAGGTAGAGCGGCCGGGGACTCGCCATCTCCTCCATGACCATGACGGAAGGGATGGCCGCCTCGTACGCCATTCGCTCCTTCGCCAGGGTTTCGGCATGCTTCTTCGATCCGTAAGTTCGGGCGACGGCCAGGGCGAGGTCAAATTGCCGGAGGCGCTCGGTATCCTCGGGATGCGGGAGTCGGATCATCGGCGGGACGTTGCCGCGAGTCTCGGAGTAGACCCCCTTCTCGTTGAGGCTGCTGAAGAAGCCGAAGAACCGGTAAAACTCCTCCTGCGAGATGGGGTCGTACTTGTGGTCGTGGCATCGGCCGCAGCCCATCGTCAGCCCGAGGAAGACCGTTGCGGTCGTCTCGACGCGGTCGACACCGTTCTCGACCCGCCATTCCTCGTCGATGGAGCCCACCTCGGTGACCGTCCGGTTGTTCCGGTTGAAGCCGGTGGCGATTCTCTGAGCGACGGTGGCGTGAGGGAGCAGGTCGCCGGCAAGTTGCTCGACGACGAACTGGTCGAAGGGCTTGTTGGAGTTATAGGCGGCGATCACCCAGTCGCGCCAGGGCCACATGGAACGGGCGAAGTCGTTTTGATACCCATTGGTGTCGGCGTATCGGGCGGCGTCGAGCCATTCCATCGCCATGCGCTCGCCGTAGGAGGGCGAATCGAGCAGGCGGTCGACGAGCCGCTCGTAGGCGGTCGGGGCGGTATCCGCGACGAACGCGTCGACCTCCCGAGGCGATGGCGGCAAGCCCGTCAGGTCGAGCGTCACGCGTCGGCAGAGGGTTGCCTTCGCGGCGGTCGACGCGGGGCCCAGCTTCTCCAACTCCAGCCTGCGCAGGACAAAGGCATCGATCGGATTGACGACCC
>DAIDJI010000873.1 GCA_027451455.1 Planctomycetales bacterium
CGAGAGCGACTGGATGAGCATGTCGTTCACGATGAACTACAAGCTAATGATCCCGCACTACCCGGTCCGTTTCGAGGCCGGCGAGCCGCTCTTCCAGGCGATTCCGATTGTCAGCAACATCTGCTCCGACCTGGAGAAGTCGGCTGTCTCGTTCCAGCACCTGGCCGACGATCCCGAACTTTATAAAGCCTATCACGAGTGGGACAAGGGCCGTCGCGAATTCCACCAGCAGAAGGCCCGAGGCGAGGTCCGGCCCGACGGCTGGCAACGCGACTACTTCCAGGGTCGCGACGCCGTTGGCCGCCTCGCCGAAACCCAGCACATGACCAAGGTGAGACCGCCCCAGGTCACGTTCGGCCCGATGAAAGCCCCCTCGGAGTGATTGCGATGTCGAAAACCGTCCCCGCCCGGCCGGCGATCGCGCTGACCGTGCTGCTGGGTTTTCTGGCGGTCGGGCCTGGTCCGGCCGCGATCGAATTCGCCCATGCCGAGCCTCCGCCGATGCCCAGGGCCCCCGACGGATACCGGACCCGACAGATCGAGGGATGGACCATCCTCGTCAACAGTCCGTTCCTCCGCGACCAGCCCGACCTGGCCAACCGCACCCTCACCCTGCTCGGCTTCCAGCTCTACCAGATCACCCGGGTCATCCCGCCCGACGCCTTGCAGAAGCTGCGCACGGTCCGGATCTGGGTCGAGGAGAACGAGCCGCACCACCCCTGCATGGCCTACCATCCCGATCCCGGCTGGCTCACCCAGCACGGAATGACCCCGAAAAAAGCCCGGTGCGTCGAGATCGCCAATGCCCGCAATTTCCTCAACTGGACATTGCAGCAGCCGTGGATGGTTCTCCACGAACTGGCCCATGCCTACCACCACCAGTTCCTCGAAGACGGGTTCGAGAACGCCGAGGTGAAGGCGGCTTTTGACCGGGCGGTTGCGGCGGGCCGTTACAACAAGGTGCTCCGATACGGCGGCCAGGAAGAGAAGGCGTACGCGCTGAACAACCCGCAGGAGTATTTCGCCGAGGCGACCGAGGCGTACTTCGGCACCAACGATTTCTTCCCATTCATTCGGATCGAGCTTCGTCGTCACGATCCAGGGGCGTATGCGGCGCTGGAATCAGCCTGGGGAATCCGGCCTTCTGCAAGAAATCGGACCCCTGTCCGAAAGGCGTCTCGACGTCGCCCCTGATCCCCACGACGGGAGCCCGGATGGAGGTAAAAAGAGCCGACGGATTTCGGCTCCACGCCCTGAACCGTGCGGGCGGATCTCTCGTAGGTGTTCCGCCAGTGTTGATGATCCGCGGCGCGACCTCGTCCCTCCAGGCCCAGTGGTTTACGGAGGGAAGCTCTCGGCGACCGGCTGACATTGGCTTCGAAAGGCTCAGCCCAGCGTGACCTCGACGCGTGCCAGCTCGTGCGGGGTCAGGTCGATTCGGACGGCGTCTTCGTCGACCGTGAGGTCCACGATCGTCTCGCCCAGGAAATCGACCTGACGGGCCCAGGTTGGATTGCGGAAGAGCCGGAGCCGCGACCGGGCCGACTGGCCGGCAGTCTCCAGCAGGTGGAAGATCAGGCCCCAGCCGCGATCGCCGGCGTTTTCGGTAAACTCGACCCGTGTGATCGCGATCGCCGGGTGATCGACCCGCGCCAGCCATCCCGCGACGCCCTGCGCCGGGGGACCGTCGACCGGGATTACCATCGGCGGCGTTACGAGATCCTGCGTGGCCTGGAATGGATGCTCGAGGTCGAGCGCTACCCCAAGTTCGAACGTCCGCGACGCTTCAGCACCCGCGATCAGGATGGTGTCGAGCATCCGAGGGGCAGGCTTCCGATGATGGGCCAGGCCGCCGAAGAGGATCGCCGTGCGCTGGGTCCGGGTCGTGATGTCGATCGCCTCGGGCGTCTCGGGACGCTCCAGCTCCGTCATCTCGGCGGAGCCGAGCACCAGGCGACGGAGCATCGAGTTGGAATCCGGCCAGGCCCATCGACAGGCCAGGTACGAGGCCCACGGATCCGACCGGCCCAGTCGCTCGAACCAGTCGGGATCGAGGTACGTCAGGGTGATCCGGACCTCCAGGATCGGTCGACCGGTCCAGAGCCGGTATCGTTGCTCGAACTTCGCGAGTGTCTTTTCCTCGCGAGGGTCGACAATTCGGCCGGTGGAGGTCGCCTGCACCAGCGCCGGGCCGGCGAAATCGATCTCGCGACGATCGGCTCGCATCTGAGTGGCGACCGCCTTGCCGTCCAGCCCGTGGAGCCCGACGATCACGAGCTGCTGACCCAGTCGCGCCGAGGGCTCGTCCGGGCGTGAGATCCCGCGGAGACCGCCCGTCGCCGCGTCGATCTCGATGGCCATTGAATCGTTCCGAAACTCGCGGTCGCGGGCCGAGAGCCCGGCGGAATCGGCCATCGGACGAGAGGGATCGGTCTCGGCCGGGACCCAGGCGAAGCCGAACGACGGCAGATCGACGACCGCAGAGACCCCTTCCTCGACGAGTTGCGCCGAGCGCA
>DAIDJI010000874.1 GCA_027451455.1 Planctomycetales bacterium
GTGAACGCAAACCGGGTTGCCCAGGTCGGGAAGAAGCAGAGGAAAAAGGCTTCAAAAAATTCTTTCAGGAGCACCTTGAGGCGCTGATCGTGATCCTGAGTCTCGGGCGGCGGCATGATCGAGATCCTCTACTGAGGCCCTGGACCCGAATCGACGGGAAGGACGGATGATGATTCTGTCGCCGATCGCCCGACAAATCCAGTCGTCGGTGTGGGTCGAGGTGGGTTCTCCGTTCACGACCTGAGCCTTGTCGAGGTCCGTCGATCCCAAAAATGAGAGTAAGTGATTGGCTCGGCTGTGGCGTCGCTCGCCAGAACGGCCAAAAGTCCCAGTGCCGTGAGGGCCAACCCTGCACTTCACATGGCGAGTTTCCTCCTGCTCTCCTTGTCACCCATGGATTTTCCGTCGCCATTCCCCGCTCGCGGCGACCACGAGGCTCCCTGACCAGAAGACGGGCCAGAATCTGTCATGCCAAGGCGTCGTGGTATCCAGAAAAGAATGCCTCATCGCGACACCATGGTTGCCTCGAAGCGAGGACACGTTATTCTGGACACAGGGAATACCGGTGATGAGCACCGATTCTCCGTCGCCTTTACAAATTTTTGTCCTTATCCGTCGCTGTCTTGATCGGAATCAACATGGATGCTCTGATCCGACGGCCGGCGCCGGAGCGATTGTGAAGGTGGCTCGTCGGGTCGATGGCCCCGCGTTTGATCGATCGTGGACAGGGTGAGGTGATGCCCGCTCGCGACGACTCGACCAGTTCGACACTGCTCCGCCGTCTGGCCCTCTCGCCACCCGACGAGGTGGCCTGGGGCGAGTTCGTGAAGCGGTACGGGCCCCGGATCTTCCAGTGGTGCCGCGGCTGGGGGCTTCAGGAGGCCGACATCCTCGACGTCAGCCAGGCGGTCCTGGTCCGGCTCTCGATCCGGCTCCAGCGGTTCGAATATGATCGGTCGCGGAGCTTTCGCGGTTGGCTCCGCTCAGTCGTCCGGAATGCCGTGCAGGACGGCTTGACCGGGCGGGACGCGGTCCTGGGGACCGGGACCACGGATATGATCGAACGGCTGGCGAGCGTCGAGGCCCGCGACGATCTTGCACGTCGGCTGGAGCAGGAGTTCGACCTCGAATTACTCGAGGTGGCGACCGTGATCGTCCGAGCCCGGATTGCCCCGAAGACCTGGGAAGCCTACGAACTGACCGCGCGCGAGGGCCTTTCCCCCGCCGAGGTCGCCAGACGGCTCGGGATGCGAGTCGGCACCGTCTACCAGGCGCGAAGTCGCGTCACGCAGATGCTTCAGGAAGAGGTTCGCCGCCTTGAGGGCGAGGCCTCCGAACGAAGATCGGACTGATCCGCCCCGCATCGATTTTGCGAGACCACGCCATGATTGGCTGTCCGTCCCGGCAGGAGCTGGAGCGATTTCTTGTTGAGGTTCCGGGCGCTTCTGAAAGCGAACGGATTGTCGATCACCTTGAGGACTGCGAGGACTGTCGGCGCGTCCTCGACCGGCTGGCCATTGTCGACGGTGCGGGGTCCTCGATCGAGATATCAACGGCGGTCGATGAACGCGATGCCTCGCTGATTGAACGGCTCCGGGCCATCGGGCCGCCAGCCGTTCCCGAGGTCACCGAGGACCCGCCGATCCTTGAGCCCGCTCGGTTCCCGAAGATTTCGGGCTTCCGCATCCTCCGCGAGGTGGGGCGCGGGGGCATGGGCGTCGTTTACGAGGCCGAGGACCTGGCGCTGAATCGCCGGGTCGCGCTGAAGGTGCTGGCGGCCGCGATTGCGGACGACCCGCGGCATATCCTCCGATTTGAGCGAGAGGCCCGGGCCGCCGCCCGCCTGCATCACACCTGGATTGTCCCGGTCTTCGGCGTCGGTCGACAGGAAGGGTGTTGTTACTATGTGATGCAGTTCATCGAGGGCCGCGGGCTCGACCGGGCACTGGTCGAATGGCGGCAGTCTCCACAAAACCGGCCCTCGGCGCGCGAGATCGCCCGGATCGGGGAGCAGGTGGCTGAGGCGCTCGATCACGCCCACGCCCAGGGGATTCTCCACCGCGACATCAAGCCGTCGAACCTGCTGCTCGACGAGGCGGGCGATGTCTGGGTGGCCGATTTTGGGCTGGCGAAGACGTCGGATGGCGACGACGTAACCGGAAGCGGGGAATTCCTTGGGACGATCCGGTACATGGCCCCGGAGCGGTTCCGCGGGGCCTGCGATCGCCGGTCGGACATTTACAGCCTGGGCCTGACGCTCTACGAGCTGATCGCGAGGCGGCCGGCATTCTCGGCCTCGGATCGCTATGCGCTGATCGAGCGGGTTCGGAGTGCTGCGCCGGCTCGGCTGAGTCAGGTGGCGTCTGGCGTCCCGCGCGACCTGGAGACGATCGTCCACAAGGCGATCGCCGCCGAGCCGGCGGTTCGATACGCGACGGCCGGCGAGCTGGCCGAGGATCTGCGTCGGTTTCAGGAGAATCGGCCGATTCGGGCGCGTCGGGCGTCGTTGGT
>DAIDJI010000875.1 GCA_027451455.1 Planctomycetales bacterium
CGATGTTAACCAACCGACGGCATCGCCCTGCCGGGCCCACGGCATTTTTCGGAGATTCACCTGCTTCCCTCCTCGTGCCAGCTCCAGCAGAAAGAGGGAATCGCGGTCCTGCGCGAAATGAGGCTCGATCGATGCCAAGATCAGAGGGGCGTGGGTGGTCGCGAGCACTTGGAGATCGACTTGGGTCTGCAGAGCATTTCCCAATCCCAGGATCGAGGGCAAGATCGTCCTTTGCCAACGAGGGTGGAGGTGAGATTCCAACTCGTCCACCAGCAGCACGATCTTCTTAACAGGATCCTGATTCCGAAGCTGGGATGCCTCCCTGTGCTCGTGCCATGCCCAGGTCAGTAGATAGGCGAAACCAGCGATCCGCTTCTGGCCGGCCGAGGCCAGGACGAAAGGGACGTCTCCGTAGGGCATGGCCAGTGTTGGATGGTCTCGAACATCGTGAACGGAAAGCCGGACAGGTTCGCCAATTCCTATCGATTCCCCTGGGGTAGACGCTAGCTTCTCGAGGATTTTCTCTAACGTATCAAAGGGCGAGACACTCATCGGTTTCCCGGCCCGCGGGGCCCCTACGCTTGTCCGGATGTGTTCGACCTTGTGCTGGATCTGCCAGTAGGTCCAATCTCGGATCAGGCCGTTACAGAGGGTTTGCTCGCCTCTCGGAGGAAGCCCGTCCCACACTTCATTCGGGCTGAAATGGAACGCACTCGATGGCCGAATCTCGGTCCTTTCGTCTTCCCAGGACCAGCGGGCAGGATCCCAGACCGAAAAACCGCCGTCGATCCGCGCGTACACGACTAGGCACCCATCTTTGACCCCCTGAATTTTGCGAGG
Source organism: Planctomycetales bacterium (assembly GCA_027451455.1). GTDB lineage: Bacteria > Planctomycetota > Planctomycetia > Isosphaerales > Isosphaeraceae > JAKAUH01. The sequence continues at coordinate 841 of DAIDJI010000875.1, forward strand.
CCACTCCTGTTTCGCGAAATCGAACTCGCTTGACATCTGGACTCGCCTGGCCCGGCTCCCCGACTCGAATTCCGCGGCGATCAGGGGATGAGTCCCGCTGCCGAGAAGCGGCGCGGCCTGATGGCCGGACCACGTACCGGTCAACGCCCACCAGGCCACATCGAGGATAAAGGTCTTTCCCAGGCCGTTATCCCCGGTGAAGATGTTGAGCCTGTCCGATAGCGTGATCTCGAAGCCCGGTGCAGGCCCCACGTCTCGCATTCGAAGCATCTTAAGCATTGAGGCGAACCTTTACGATAAGTACCTCGTCGATCGCCGTTTTCAAGAGATTCATCAAAGCTTCTCGATATCGCACTGACAGAAGACTGGATCGACCGTGTGGGCTTGTCGGGCCAGGGACCGTAAGAGACCGAACCGGCGGTAGCTCACGCGAACCACCGTCGAGAGGTCTGGGGGTGGATCCGCATGAAATGGCCCGCGCGGTCGAGTGCGAGTTAGCTCTCCCGATCTCGTCTGCCAGTTGCGCCGGCCGCTCCCTTGTATTGTACCTCAGGCCCGTTTCGGGGCATCAGGAGGTTGCCGGCGCCCGGGCGGCCTGGCAGACTGTGGGGCGTGACCGTCCTCGGATCGGGGGCGGGCCGAAGCACCATCGATCGGGCTCCCGCGAGGAGGAAACGGCCATGAGACCACGCACGGGGTTTGCCTTCGTCCTGACCGCGTCGGCGGCGATGATCTCCGCGACCACGCGGGCGCAGTCCTCGATATCGATCCCGACGCCGGACGAAATGCGAGCGACCGCTGCCTATGCCGCCTCGCACCAGAACCGAGATGGCGGGTTCGCCGCCGAATCCGGTGGGGCGTCGAGCCTCGGCGCCACGCATTCGGCACTGAAGATTTTTCGGCACGTCGGCGGATCGGTGCCCGATGTCCTCGGGTGCATCGAATATGTGAAGTCGTGCCGCGTGCCGGGCGGAGGATTCGCCCAGGCGCCAGGAGGCAAGCCGGATCCGGTCACGACGGCTCTCGGGATGATGGCCGCCGAGGAGCTGAAGATCCACGATTCCGAGATGATCCGCGAGTGCGTCGCCTATCTCGGCAAGAGCGCGAAGGGCTTCGAGCAGGTCCGGATGGCCGCCGCCGGGATGCATGGCGTCGGCGTCTACTCGCCCGACACCCCCCGATGGTTCCATCAACTGGAGGCAATGCGGAACGCCGGCGGCTCGTTCGGCGAGGGTCCGTCGACGGCCTTCGCCACTGGCGGCATCGCCGCGGCGATTCTCCGACTGGGGATGCCGCTGGCCCATCGCGAGGCCGTGGCGAAAGCCATCCGCGAGGGCCAGCGCCCCGAGGGCGGATGGTCGAAGGCCGACGGCCCGCCCGACCTTCCCAGCAGCTACCGCGTGATGCGCGGGATGTTCATGATGCACGAGCGGCCCGACCTCGCCCGCCTGCTCGACTTCGTCGCCCGGTGCCGGAAGCCCGACGGCAGCTACGCCACCACTCCCGACAGCAAGGGGAGCCTCAGCGGGACCTATTTCGGGACGATCCTCGTCTACTGGTCGCGCCAGCTCCTGGGCCTGCCCGCGGTCGAGGAAACGGCCGGGTTCAGGCCCATGGTCCAGGGCAACTCGCTCGACGGCTGGGAGGGCGACAGGTCCCTCTGGTCGGT
>DAIDJI010000876.1 GCA_027451455.1 Planctomycetales bacterium
GACTGGAAGGTGAGGCCGCTCAGCGTCACCGTGTAGGGGGTCACGTCGCTCTGGTTGGCACGAACCTGGATGAGGCCGTCGTTGTCGTTGCTGCCTGCGATAGTCGCCGGCGTGCCAGCCGGATTGTCCGGGTTTGCCGCGATCGTCACCGCGCGCCTGCGCGCGGCGGTGATGGAGCGGCGCATCCGCGCGCTGCTGATGGCGCGCGCCCAGCACGCCGGCGCCGAGGAGTCCGCCGGAAAGGCCCGGCATCGCTTCGGGACCGACGCCCGGGATCGGGAGGCTGATGAACCGGGCGAGTCGGCCGAAGACGGAAGGCGCCACCACCGCGAGGAAGGCCAGTCCCAGCGCCAGTCCCGCAAGCGAGGCGAGCCGGTACATCGGCAGTTCGACCGGCCCCCAGCCTGGAATCCCGAGCGTGACCTGTCCCGATCCGGTGACGGCACCGAAGCCGGCCGCGGCGACCAGTCCGCCCGAGGCCATCATCACGAGGGTTTCGTAGAACGTCGCGATGGCGGCGGTTGCTCCTCGCGCTCCGAAGGGCATCGAGAGCCCGGCCCGCATCACCACGACCATCGCCTTCCCCGGCACGTACTTACCCAGGTGGCTGACGAGGTACGCCCGGAGCGCCGGGATCATTCCAATGGGCGTCGAACTGGCCCGGAGGATCGCCCCGTAAAAGAATCCGCATGCCGAGAGCCCGGCCAGATAAAGCGCCCCCGAGATCGCCAGCCAGGTTGGATCGAAGTGCAGGTCGACGCCCCGCGCGGCGAGGTCGACCCAGGTCCGCAGGACGTGCCGCCCGACCGCCCAGAGGACCAGTGCCGCGACCGCCGCCTTGACGATCGCGATCGTCGGGCGTTTCCATCGCGGGCGCGTCATGCGGCGGATCTCCAGGGCGGACAGGGAGGTTGGGCGTTTGGGCCCGGCCTGCACGAAGCGGACCGGATCTAAGCAGCTTGCATCCTTCGGGATGCGACCCAAGGTAACGCCCCCGCCTGGGCCGGGCAAGACGGTAGCCTCGCCTCGTTGGGTCACTTTGACGTATGTCGTTGACCGCGCTCGTCCGTGCGACTACCCTGGAACGCGGAGGACCCATCCGATGCCGATGCCATCCGCGACCAGCCGGAATTTTCCGACGCTTCGTCATGTGGTCACGCCGTTCCGGTGGCTTTTCGGGAACCGTCGTCGGGTGAAGACGGCGGCGGCCGTTGTCTTCTCGATGATCGCTGCGCCTGTCTTCTGGTGGTTCATCCAGTTGGCCGGACTGCCCGACATCGGCGACCCGTTCGATGTGGCCGAGTACCGATCGACGTCGATCCCCGACGACCAGAACGCATATGTCCTCTACGCCGAGGCCGAGAAGAAGCTGGGGTTGAAGGTCTCAACGCGGACCGGGATCCCGGCGCATAGCCCGTGGGATCCCTCGGAAGTCCGGTGGTCGAAGGTCTCGCCGGACGTCCGCGCGTGGGCCGAGGCGAACCGTGAGGCGATGGAGCTCTTCCGTCGCGCCTCCGAGCGGCCCGATGCCCAGGCGGCGGGCCCCAGGACCGACATGGCCCGGTATCTGGCCTTCCGCGCCTTTTTATGGCTCGCGGAGCTGGAGGCATCGCGACTCGAGGAACAGGGCGACATGGCCGGTGCCTGGATCTGGTATCGGACGGCGCTGCGGGCCTCGTATCTCTTCGGCCGGGGCGGGGACCTGGACTACCGGCTCCTCGCCGGCCCGATTCAGGCCGTGCTCCGCATCCAGATCGAAAACTGGGCGGTCGACCCGAGGACGACCCGCGCGATGGTTCAGAAGGCGCTCGACGACGTCGTCGCCTGCGGCACGCTTGCGACGCCCCGGGCCGAGAGTCTCCGAGGCTACTACCTCCGCCTGATGAAAGAGCTCGACGGCCCGGGGAACCCGGGGCGTGCCTTCGCGATGGCGGGGCTCCAGCCGAGGCTGGCGCGGCTCTGGCTGATCCTCCCGTCGGACCAGTGGAGATCCCTGACCGAGGCCTGGTGCGCCTGGCGCGCCGAGCCGGAGCGGAGCCGGCGGGTCCTCCGGCTGGCGATGGCGAACTGGCTGGCGTATTACTCGCTGCCGCCCGACGGCCGGCCCGACCCAGATCCGACCCTCCCCGGCCCGGTCCGCTTCTACGATTTCGGCCCCGAGGCCCCCGCGAGCGCCCGCGCCCTCTCGGCTCGCGACCTGCACCGATGGTTCGATTCCACGACCGACGCCCGCGCCCTGCTCATGAACGTCAACCCGGCGATCCTCTCCTCTCAGGAGGCGCGCACCTACCGGGAGCTGGTCATCCAGGTCGCCTGCGAACTCTACCGGCGCGACCGCGGCAAGATCCCGATCCAGGATGAGGAACTCGTCGGCACCTATTTGAAAAAGCTCCCGGATGACGGTCTCGGCGGGCCGGGTGTGATGTCGGGGCGCGGGATGCCTCCTCGATTTTCTCCTCCTCGCCGCCGGATCCCTCGGGTCAAGAAGGCC
>DAIDJI010000877.1 GCA_027451455.1 Planctomycetales bacterium
GATCGGACCGCCGCCGGGCGGCAGCGGCACTCGAAGGCCCTCGGTGTAATGGATCGTCGGCGGGGTGGTCAACCCGGCCGAGATGATGGCCTGGAGCGACTCGTTCGTGTTCCAGGCAATATTCGTGACCGATTCCTCGGGCACGAAAAGCGTGAATCCCGCCGGCGGCATCACACCCGTCATGATGTAGACCGTCAGGATCGATCGGCCGGTCGCCACGTCGCGGAGGGAGTTCGTCACCAACCCGAGCGACCGAACACCCGGATGGGGAAACTCCACCAGAACCACCCGCTGAAAGCTCGCGCCCCCCTGAAACTGGCTCCCGAGCGAGACCACCACGTTGCGTACCGCCCGATAGATGATCCCGACGACGGGCACTCGCATCAGCACCCACTCAATCGATCGATAAACCCACGACCGAAGCGCCAGGCCAAGGAAGTACAGTGTGGCCACGCCGAGAAAAAGCGCCAGCATCGGCGAGACGACCTCGTACCACCAGTCGGGCAGGGCCTGGAACGAGGGGTAATGGCTCACATAGGCCTGGAGCCAGCTCGTGATCCTCGCCAGGGGGTTCAGCACAAATTGCTGGAGCGTGATGAGCAGCCAGTAGACGATGGAAAATGTGATCGCGATCGGCAGAGCGAAGATGAGGCCGCCGATCAGCCGGGCGCGGATCGTCGAGCCGAACGAAATAGGACGTGGCTCGCCCGCGTTGGCCCCGGCGGCCGGCGTCGGGATCAGTTCGGGGGCTGTCTCGGTCTCGGTGGCCATCGCGCGGGCTCCGGATCTCGGCTCGATGGAAACGGGCTGGGAGCGGCCCGAAAGGGGAAACGGACCATCGAGGTTAGCCGAGCCCGGCGCCCTCGGCAATTCCGGAGGCTGTCCGGCTGTCCGCCATGCCGCTGAAAGATTCTTCCGCACCCCGACCCTTAGGACGACGCCACCGCGGCCAGATCCTCCCAGCCGGTTGCGCGGGACGCGATCGGCCGGACCCGGATCCGAGGATCGGCCACAACCCGGAATCCGGCCCGCCGCGCCCGGGCGGTGAAGGCCTGGCCGTCGGACAGGTATCGAGATTCGCCGCCCTCCCGGACGATCATCGGCAGGAAGTACGGGAGGAACATGCCACCGCACGGGGCGATGCAGGGCAAAAGGCCCTCTCGCTCGCGGATCATGAGATAGACCTCGCGCCAGGTCAGCAAAAATCCGGCTTCGGCGTCGTCCCATTCGATTAGCCCATCGGGGGCGTCTTCGGCCCGATCCACCGGCCGGAATCGTGTATCGAGAGCAGCGACCAGCGGACGATCCAGCGCCCGCAATTGATCGACCGCGTCCGGATCGAATTCCAGGTCGGGATCGATCCAGAAGATCTCATCGAAGCCCTCGCGGAACGCTTTCTCGACGGCAAGGCCGCGGACCAGGTCGATCGCCTCATCGACTGGCACTCGACGCACCACGTAGCCCCGACGCTCAAGCTCCCTCAACCCCGCCTCGCACGACGGTTCGATGAAGCGCTGGTACGGGACGATCACGACGCACCGATCCGGCTCCTTGCGTGTCCTTGTGCGGCCGGTCGCCGCGTTCGCTTCCCGCCGCGACGGTTCGAGGTGGTAACCCAGCGCGCTGGCGAGCCGGCCAAGCTCCTCCTCGATCGCGAGGGAGTCTTCTTCCGGAATCGACGCCAACGGCGCCGGGCCGCCGTCGCCGGGGTTGGACCGGGCCGCCGGACTCGACAACTCGAAGCCGAGGTAGTCCTCGATCGGCTCCGTCCGACCGGCCGCGAGGTCCTCGTAACGGATCAAAAGTCCGTCGACCTTCCGATAGCCTTCGAGAAAGCTTGACGCGAGCCGGGCCCAGTGTGCCGCGAAGCTCCGGGCGGTCAGCGGCTGATCGGGCCATCGGTTGTACCATTGCCATCCCCGGGAGGCGCGGGCGGCGTACGATCGCCAGGCGTCGTAGGGATTCCGGATCAGGAACAGGAGCCGGGCCCGGGGGAACAGCCAACGGAGGTAAAGCGCATGGTCGGCGTCGAGCCGGACCTCCTTCAGCCCCCATCGATCGTGTCCCGAGGCGCGGGCGGGCCGGGCGAACAGCCGATCGAAGAAGTCGCGACGGGCTTGCAGCAGGTCGCCGATGCCCGGATACAGGTTGGCGATGAACCGCGTGGCCAGCTCCTCGCGCGGCTGGCCCCGGTAGAAATGGTGAGGCTCGGGCCACCGATCGGTGAAGCACCGGACCTGGTCGGCCATCGAGGGGATCGGCCAGGCGTGGCCGTAGGGCTCGCCCCAGATCAGGCAACGCCCGGTCAGCAGGCGCTGGAGCATCGTCGAGCCGCTCCGCCAGCCCGCCGAGAGGATGAAGACGGGGCCCTCCTCGTCGCCCTCGTCGCGGTCGAACAGCAGGTTCCGCGCCCGCAATCCGTCGATCGTCGCCGCATCCAGCCCGCAGCGCGCGGCGAGGTCGTCGTAGTAGTTGGCAGGGATCG
>DAIDJI010000878.1 GCA_027451455.1 Planctomycetales bacterium
TTGCCAATGGGAGCGACATGGGCGTCTTCCCGCACGGCGAGGGCGCCCGAGAGCTGGAACTACTGGTCGCGGCCGGGATGACGCCGTCGTCGGCGATCGTCGCGGCGACCTCGGTCGCGGCCCGCGTGATCGACGCCGAGGACCGCCTCGGCGCGATCCGCCCCGGTCTTCTCGCCGATCTCGTCGCCGTCGACGGCGATCCGACCGCCGAGATCGGGGCGTTGCGCCGGGTCGCGCTGGTGATGAAGGGAGGCGTGATCGTTCGGAGACCATGAGTGGGCCGCTCGATCTCGCCTCGCCTTCCGCTTCGTCCGGATCAATGGCGTGCCAGGTGGCGAGTCGGTCCCTTTCAGGGACGTTGCCGCCTCGTCCGGCGGACCGCCATCACCCCGATGGGGACGATCCCCAGAGTCAGGAGCACGATCGAGCCCGGCTCCGGGACGACGCTCGAGATATCGAAGTTATCGCTGAAGGCGAACGGCAGGATCAGCGACTGACCCGGATTCAGGGTGAATGCGAGCAGGCCCGTCAACTCGTTGACCGCGACCGGGATCGGGGCCGAGACCACCGCGCCGAACGGGGAGGTGGCTCCCACCACCGGGGTCCGGAGGAACGCCGAGACGTTTCCAAGGGTGTTGTTGAAATCCAGCTCTGCCTGTGCGGATCCGACTCCGGGGTTCACGAAACCGCCGCTCAGGCCGACATAGCCCGGCAAACCGGCCGCTGTGTTCGGAAAGACGTCGCTGAAGAGCCACATCACGTCGGTGATGGGCAAGGAATTGGTCGCCGCCGCCGTGATTGTGAGGTTGGACACATCGATAAACGCTGAGGCCGTCGAGCCGCCGATCCCGGGCGTCGTCACCTCGCTAAATATCCCCGTCGCGGTGTACGAGGCATGTAAAGCCCCAATGGTCTGGGTCAGGGTGTAGGTGAAAGGCGCGACGAACGTCGTGTTATTGGTGATCGCACCAATCGATCCGATGGCCTTGATGTTATTCTGATACGCATACAGGCTCCAGATCGCCTCGGCGCGGGCCGTTGAGGGTGTCGCGCAGGCGATCGAGACGGCGATCGCTCCCAGGATCGTCAGACTCCGCGACGATCGACGGCTCCATGCTTCCATCATCGAACGTCTCCCTTCTCTTGGGTCAGGGTGCTTGAAAACATCGGATTGAAAGAAGTGGAGCGCGCATCGTGGGCGCCCTGGGGCTGCGTCGGCTCGATTCCTGACAAGCAGCGCACCCCGAACCTTCCCGTCGAGATGCCGAGATCGTCGCTCCGATTGAGGGGCGAAGGGCCATGCCCCTACTATGTAGATCCGGAAATCAAGGCGTGGTAGGCCAGCGCTCGCCTGTGGTTTTTTGGGAACGCCCGACAATTTGCTGGTTTTTTGCGCAGAAGGAATCTTATGATGCCGGGCATGATGCGGGGGCCGGTCGTTCTCCCATGAAGGTGGTTCTGGCCCCGAGCGTCACGCTGCACGTCGTCTTCCAATGCCGCTTGACCGTTCGAATCGTGCTGGCACCGACTGACGATGGAGGGCCCCATGGCGCCCGACGACCCGGGATTAATCGCGCGCTGGCTCGACGACCTGAGAGCCGGAGAGGGCGAAGCCGCCCGACGTCTCTGGGACTGCTATTTCGACCGGATGGTCTCCCTGGCGCGAGCGGAGCTGCGATCGCGGCGGCGCGAGGCCGTTGAGGACGAGGAGGATGCGGCCCTGATTGCGTTCGACAGCTTCTGCCGGGGCCTGGCGCGGGGCCGCTTCGAGAAGCTGCACGACTCCGACGACCTCTGGAGGTTGCTGGCGCTGCTGACCGTCCGCAAGGCGAGGGATCAACTCGAGCGACAGTCGGCCCGGAAGCGAGGCGGCGGCCGTGTCTCCGTGGTCGAGCCTCCCGACCTGCGCGACGAGCTGGACCACCTCGCCGGGCGCGAGCCAACCCCCGAGCTCGCCGCGATGGTCGCTGACGAGTACGTCCACCTCGGCAACGACCTGGGGGACGAGTCGCTCCGTCGCGTCCTCGACCTGCGGATGGATGGCTATACCCGCGAGGAGATCGCCGAGCGACTGGGATGCGCCGTCCGAACAGTCGGCCGCAAGCTGGAAATGATCCGGACGGCGATGGCGGCAGCGATGGCGGAAGCGGAGCTCTCGGGAACCCGGCCCTAAAGCGCAGGGCTGCCCATCAACCAACCGGGCGCTCGACCGCCTCACCGACCAGGACCTGAAGCCTGCCGCCATCATCTTCGGCCCGGCCCGGCGCGATCGAGGGAGTCATCGAGAATCGCCGCTGAAAAGCGTCTGCGAGAAGGGTTGTCGGATGATGGCCCAACGGGCCTCGGAACTTTCGCCCCCGGATCAGGGCAGACGGGCAGACCTCCCTGCGACGGTCCACCTCGCGGTCGGCGACGGTAACGAGGTATGATCGGCGTAACCTCGGCGCGATCGAGACCCGATCTTCCCGGAAGGTCA
>DAIDJI010000879.1 GCA_027451455.1 Planctomycetales bacterium
CGAGAACATCTCGGTCACTTCCGCCTGGCAGGGAAACGCCCCGGCGAAGAAGCCGGATGGCCAGCCGGCCAACAAGGCGGATAGCCCGCCCGCGAAGAAGGCCGACGGCCCGCCCGCGAAGAACCAGAAGCCCCGGATCGACCCGGACTTCACCCACTTCAACGGCATCTCCTATAACCCCGATCTCGACCAGATCGCGATGAGCGTCTGGTCCTTCAGCGAGGTCTGGATCATCGACCACGGCACGACGACCGCCGAGGCCGCCAGCCATTCCGGCGGACGCAGGGGCCGGGGCGGTGATCTCCTCTACCGATGGGGCAACCCCGTCGCCTACCGGGCCGGGACGCGGGCCGATCGAAGGCTCTTCAACCAGCACAACACCCACTGGATTCCCGCGGGACTCCCAGGCGCAGGGCATCTGATGCTCTTCAACAACGGCGGGAAGCGGCCGGATGGCGCCTACTCGTCGGTGGACGAGCTGATCCTCCCGGTCAATTCGGAGGGGCGATACGATCGCCCGGCTGGCAAGCCCTTCGGCCCGGATGGACCCTTCTGGAGATACACCGCGCCGAACAAGTCCGACTTCTTCTCCTCGTTCATCTCGGGGGCGCAGCGGCTCCCGAACCGCAACACGCTCATCTGCTCGGGCGCCAATGGCACGATCTTCGAGGTGACGCCGGACAATCAGATCGTCTGGAAGTACATCAATCCGATCAAGGGTGACACGCCGATGGGCCCGCCCCGACACCCAGGCCAGATCCTCACGCCGATTGCCGGCGAGCTGCTCGGGATCTCCGCCGACCAGCGGAAGCAGATCGACGAGGTCCAGGGCGATATCGACGCTCACCTGGACCGCCTCCTCTCGGCCGAACAGAAGAAACAGGCGGCCGCGCCCCGGGCGCCGGGCGGGCCAGGTTCCGGGCCGGGGAATCAGCCAGGCCAGGTGCTTTCCCTCGCCGAGCAGGACCGCCTGAAACTGACCGACGACCAGAAGAAGGACATGCTCGCCCTACAGAAATCGGTGGATGGCCGGTTCGACCGGCTCCTGACTCCGGCACAAAGGAAGCAAATTTCCACCGTCTTCGCCCAGCATGGTCCGCCTCCCGGCGCTCCCGGTGACGGCGAGGCTCCGCAACCCGGCAAGCTCTTCTCCGCATCTCAGCAGGACGCCCTGAAGCTCTCCACGGAACAGAAAACACGTCTGGAGTCGATGCAGAAGGAGATCGATGCGAGACTCGAAACACTTCTCACCGAGGATCAGAAAAAGCAGCTTCAGGCGATGCAACACCGTCCCCCCGGCGGCCCAGGCCCCAACGGTCCTCCCGGCGGTCGCCCGCTCTTCCGCGCCTATCGATACGCGACCAGCTTCCCCGGCTTCGCGGGCCGGGAGCTGAAACCCGGGAAACCCCTGGAGGAATGGCCGCCGAAAGGTGCCGACGCGAAGGTGGCCGCGAAGGGTGGTTAAGAGCAATTTGAGGCTCCCCCCGCCGCCCTCTCCTGGTAAGATGCGACCGAACCGGTTCGATGGTCTTGCAATCGTATTTCGAAGGGGGAACGGCGGGATGGGTCTGTTCACGGGGAAGAAGGGGCTGGTGCTGGGCGTCGCGAACGATTTCAGCATCGCCTGGGCGATCAGCAAGAAGCTCCACGAGGAGGGCGCCGAGCTTGGCTTCACCCACCTCCCCGGCGACAAGATGGAGCGCCGCGTCCGCAAGCTGGCCGACCCGATCGGTGCAAAGCTGATCACGCCCTGCGACGTCCAGAAGGATGAGGATGTCGCCCGCGTCTTCGCCGAGGCGAAGCAAACGTATGGCCAGCTCGACTTCGTCCTCCACTCGATTGCGTTTGCCCCGATCGACGACCTCAAATGCTCGTTCGTGAATGCCAGCCGCGAGGGCTTCAAGACGGCGATGGACATCAGCGTGTACTCGCTGGCGATCGTCGCCCGGAATGCGGCCGAGGTGATGCCCGACGGCGGCTCGATCGTCACGCTGACCTACTTCGGCGGCGAGCGGGTCGTCCCGGGTTACAACATGATGGGCGTCTGCAAGGCGGCGCTCGACGCCTCGGTGAAGTATCTGGCGTTCGACCTCGGGCCGAGGAAGATCCGGGTCAACGCGGTCTCGGCCGGGCCGGTGAAGACGCTGGCGGCCTCGGCGGTCGGCGACTTCGACAAGCTCGGCGGCCTTTATGAGATGGCCGCGCCGATGGACCGGAACATCACTCGCGAGGAAGTCGGAGCCGCCGGGATGTTCCTCCTCTCCGACCTGGCGAGCGGGATCAGCGGCGAGATCATGCACGTCGACTGCGGCTACAATGTGATGGGTTCGCCGGGCCGGGCGGTTGAGAAGGTCAAGGGTCTGATCCTCTCGAAGGTCGAGGCCGCGAATCCCGACCTGGCCGCCTCGCTCCGGAACGACGAAGAGCTGAAGCGGCTATGAGCGCCGGCGAGCCCCTGATCCGCGGCGGGA
>DAIDJI010000880.1 GCA_027451455.1 Planctomycetales bacterium
TTGCCTTTTTCGTGCCCTTCGTGTTTTTCGTGGTTTCTCCGGATTTTCGATTGCGGTGGTTTCTCCGGATTTTCGATTGCGGTGGTTTCTCCGGAGCTTCGATTCCGGGGGTTAATCCGCAGTGAGAGAGAAGGAGGATTCTCCGGCCGGATCGCGGCCATTAGAATAAGAGGACGGGATCAACTCCGCGCCGGTAGTCGCGGGACCCGCCGTCATCGACTGGACGTCTCACGAAGCGAAGGGGCGGCGCATGGCCGACGGACCCGCGGATCGCGTGCTGTTGATCGTCACCGGCAGTACGCTGCGGGCCGAGGAGATGGACCGTCCGCTTGCCTACTACCTCAAGCAGCGGATCGAGCGCGCCCTCGCGGATGCGATCGTCGCCGGCCGCGACGGCCTGGAAGATTACATTGTCCGGGTCGTGGCCGATTTCCGGTGGATCCACGATGACCCGCTCCAGGGCCTTCCCACGATCTCGCTGGGCGGGCCGGGCGTCAACGCTCTCTCGCACCGTTGGCTCGAAGAGGTTCCTGTCTCGCTCGCCGTTGGCGAGCGCTACTTCATCCAGATGGACCCCGACCTCAACGAGCCAAGGGCCAGCATCTGGGGAATGGATAACGCCACCACCCAGATCGCCGTTTCCGTTTTCCTCGACCGATTCCTCTCCCCGTTCCTTGACCGATGCGCCGCCCTCGAGGCCCGCTTGAGCCCTCCCGATAGCGAGCCCGAGGCCGATCTCGACGACGAGGACGACGACTGATCGTTCTCATCGGAGTCGCTTCTCCGAGCAACCACGAAAACCACGAAGGGCACGAACGGGGAGACGGGCCGGCCTGGGCTCTCCTGGCTTGCGCTCGGGGTCTGTCGATCGGCGACCTCTCTTTCCTTTTCGGGATTTCCGTCGTTTTCGTGGTTCCTCCTGGATCTGTCCTACAATTCTCAGGGTGGGTCATTTCGTCCAAGGATGGCACGGCTTGTTCCAATTCAGGGAAGGAAGAGGATTCTCATGTTCCGACATCATCGATTGTTACTGATCGGATTGTTGTGGATCGGGATCTCTTCGAGGCTCTCGGGCTCGGAGCCGACGCCGGGGCTTGTGATGGCGAATCGGACCATCGCTCAGGACCAGGGGGCGTGGGTGGTCGACTACCGGCTCCGAAACGTCGGATCGGCGCCGATTGTTGTCTCGGCCGACCGGCTCTCGGTGAAGGTCGAAAGCTGGGTTTCGAACTCCCGGATCGCCAGCCACGCCGTCCCCCGGCATTCGCTGCTGACGGTCGCCGGATCCGCGGAGCCCGCCGCCGAGTGCAAGGTGATCGCCTCGCCCGACGAGGAACAGACCTGCCGCGAGAAGCTGGTCTGCCGCCTCTCCGCCGTTCGGGACGACGGAGAACCGGCGGCCGAGAAGGGACAGAAGAGCAAGCCGCCGAAAGAATGGACCGTGCCCATCAACGGGATCGTGAGCGTTCAGCTTCGGCTGGAACACCATCACGTGATCTTCGGCGAATACGATCCACTGCTGGGCGTGCGCGAGGTCGAGATCGGCCTGGCGGGCGTGGGCACGACGATCCGCGACCGGGTTGGGCTCGATCGCGAGCATTACCTGGCCCAGCCGCGGTACACCTGGCCCGAGCCGCCCGAAACCCGGCGCGACCCCCGGCATTCGCTCACAGGCCCCGACAGCCTGCACCTCGAGGCGCACGTGCCGGGGCACCACTATTACCGGTATCCCGATCGGCCGGTTCGGTACGCGACCCCAATGCGATTGAAGTTCTCGTACCTGATCGCCGCGGGAACCGAGGGCGAGTGTCGGTTCCGCGTGGCGCAGTACAAGGAGACGCCCGCCACCTGGCGGATGATCAACGAGGCCGGGTTCGAGGAGAGCTTGAAGGTCGTCGGGCGCTGGACCGAGGTCGAACACATCTTCACAACCGATGCCGAGTCCACCACGCTCGCCCTCGACTTCCGGATCTCCGGCGACAGCGACATCGGCGAGATGTGGATCGACGACGTCAGTTTGGAACCGGTCGGCTGCCCGGGACGATCCGGCCCTTGACCGGCGCCTCGAGCAGTTTGCCGATCGCGGTCATGAGAACGCCCTCGACCTCGGGCGCGACCAGCGAGGCCCTCGGACCGGTCTCGTATCCGCCCTCGGGATAGGCGGCCTCGGTCCCGATGTAGCCGGGGGCGTATTCTCCGTAGGCCGCCATCGCGACGAAGAGATCGGGCCGCATCGCCTGCGCGGCGAGCTGGTACTCGACAAAGAGCTCGCCCGGCAGGTGCAGCACCCGGGCCCGGCCGAGGCGGAGACACGAGACATCAATCGTCTCGCCCGCCCGGCATCGCCGGAGCCAGACGAGCGCCCGACCCGCTTCGAGCCGGTCGCGGATCGGCGCCTTCGGGTCGTTCATTGTCGCGGAGAGCTTCGACTCGTCCAGGTGCCGGGCCGGCGGGAGGGCCACGGCGACCG
>DAIDJI010000881.1 GCA_027451455.1 Planctomycetales bacterium
CGCGCCCAGCACCGCATCGGAAATCCGCGCCGCCTCCACAGCGGGCCGTACAGCATGCACACGCACGATCGATGCCCCGTGCAGAATCGCAGCCACCTGCGCGGCGATGCTGGCCGTCTCACCGGCACCCCAACTCCCCGAGCACTTCGACGACCCGCCCACTCGCGACCCGAAGCAGCCGGACGATGCTACGTCCGCGCTCCGCGCCGATTTCCCCGACGCGGTCGACGATGCCGGGCGAACGGTCGATGTCGTCATCATGGGCGAGTCGAGCGCGTACGGCGACCCGTACGGCGAATGGTTTTCGGTCGGCTCGATGGTCACCTGGAAGCTCGGCGAGGCGATCCCGGGGCGGCGGTTCTTGCTCCACAACCTGGCCGTGCCCGGGGTCCGGCTCGAACGGATCCAGCAGGGCCTCGAAAAGCTCGACCGCCGGCCCGACCTGGCGATCCTCTATGCCGGCCACAACGAAATCTCGATGCGGAACATCTGGAACTACAGTCCGCCGTATTACCTGGACGTCAGCCAGCCACCGAAGCCCCCGGCCCCGACCGAGAAACTCAGCAACCTCTCGACGATCTGCCGTCTGATCGACGCGACGATCGACCGCCGCCTCCCCTCGCTCACGCCGGTCCGTACCCCGGAACGTCGATTGGTCGACGTCCCGACCTATAACACGCGCGAGCTGAACGACTGGCTCGCCGAGTTCCGGACGCGGATCGAGGCGATCACCGCGTACTTCGAGCGGCTCGGAGCCCGGGTCGTCCTGGTGATCCCGCCGGGGAACGACGCTGATTTCGAGCCGAGCCGGTCGTTCCTGCCGCCCTCCACACCGCTCTCCGAGCGCGAAGCGTTCGCCAGCCGGTTCGCCGAGGCGAGAAACCTCGAGCGCACCGACCCACCCGCCGCCGAGGCCTCCTATCGCCGGCTGCTCGACGAACAGCCCGGCTTCGCCGAAACCCATTATCGTCTGGCCCGGCTGCTCGAACAATCCGGCCACCCCGACGAGGCGACCCGCCACTACGTCGCCGCACGCGACCTCGACGGCCTCCCCGTGCGCTGCATCAGCACGTTTCAGGCGGCCTATCGAGAGACGGCGGCGCGGCACCCCGACGCGATCCTGATCGATGGGCCCGCCGTCCTCCGACGTCGGAGCGGCCGGCCCGCCGCCGGCGACGATTTCTTCACCGACGCGATGCATCCCTCGCTGATCGGCTACACGGGCCTTGCCGACGAGATCCTCCACGCCCTGCACTCCCGGCACCTCTTCGGCTGGCCGGGCCAGGCCGAGGCCAAAGCACCCGAGATCACCCCCCTGGAATGTGCCCGGCACTTCGGGATGGACGTCCCAAAGTGGGTCCATGTCGGCGAATACGCGGCCTGGTTCTACCTGCACGCCGCCTCCGTTCGGTTCGACCCGGAATCACGGATGGCCCACCGCGCCCGCTACGTGAGAGCGATCGATCGCATCAAGGCCGGCGCCGATCCCGATACGATCGGTGCGCCGGGAATCGGCACCCGGATTGTGGCGACCGGCCCACCCCCGGATTCCGACGCCCGGTGATGGTCTCCGATCGAGTTGAGCCCGGCGAGAGCCACCTCGACCGACCCCGGACGGAGTCCCGCCGATTGACTCGGATTGGCTGGTCCCGTTACGATCGGCACCAGGACGACCCCGCGACGCCGGCACAGGCCCGGCCCCCCGACCCGTTACCAATTACTCATTACCAATTACAAAATGCACATTCTCCTGACGAATGATGACGGCGTCTTCGCCCCCGGTCTGCGGGCTCTCCGCAAGGAGTTGCTGCGGCTGGGGGATGTGACGGTGGTGGCCCCGGCGATGGAGCAGAGCGGGGTTGGGCACTCCATCACGCTCCTCGAACCGCTGGTTGTCACGCAGGTCGAGGACGTCGACGGGACGAAGCTCGGCTGGAAGGTCGAGGGAAGCCCGGCCGATAGTGTCAAGCTGGGGATCTGCGAGCTGATGTCCCGGCCGCCCGACCTGATCGTCTCCGGGATCAACTCGGGGTCGAACGCCGGGATCAACGTGCTGTACTCAGGGACGGTCGCCGCGGCGATTGAGGGCGCCTTCTTCAAGATCACCAGCATCGCCGTTTCGCTCGAACTCTCCGAGCACTTCGACTTCCCCCACGCGGCCCGTCACGCCACCCGCGTGATCGAAAAGATCCTGGCGAACAAGCCGGCGAACGGGTCGCTCTTCAACGTCAATCTGCCCGCCCACTCGCGCGGCGAACCGCGAGGGATTCGAGTCGTCCCGATGGGCCTCGGCCGGTACGGCGAGGGCTTCGAGCGCCGCCAGGACCCCCGCGGCCGAACCTACTACTGGATGACTTACAATCCCCCATTCCACTTCGAAGGCACGGAGACCGATGTCACCAGCCTGAGCGAGGGCTACATCACCGTCACCCCGCTCCACTTCGACCTTACCCGGTACGACTCCATCCC
>DAIDJI010000882.1 GCA_027451455.1 Planctomycetales bacterium
GCCCTGCTCGATGGGAAACCGGAACTCGGCGAGCGGGAGGATATCCTGCTGTTCTTCCGGGAACACAGGGACCTCGCGGCCCTGATCGGGTCGTTCAATCCGAAGTTCCATCGCTCTGTACGAGACCCTGGCCCTCAAGATCCAGATCTTTGGGTAGTCCGGCGACCCGAAGCCGCGAACCCCACCCTCGGCGGTCGTGTCCGACTTCCCCACTGGGAAGACAACAGGGGCACCTTCGAAGCCGGCGGCTCACGCCGAATCGTCATGTTCGACCTTCTCCATTCGCTCGACCACAACCCGTTCTTCTCGGGCGGGCTCACGCTGATGGTCCTCGGCTCGGCCGCCGCGACCCTGCGCCGGCTGCCGGGGCGGATCCGTGAATTTCTCGAACGTCGGCTTTCAATCACGGTCGAGATCCCCGACCGCGACCCGGCCTTCGTCTGGGTCCAGAAATGGCTCGCCGAGCATCGATACTGCCGACGCGCCCGAGACCTGAGCCTTACCACCACCTGGATCACCCGCGACCCCGACCCGTCGATCGATTCCGACCCCGAATACAACCGACCGTCCGGCCCGGCCTCCGAGGCGAAGTTCCTCCTCTCGCCGGCACCCGGGATGCACCTGATGACCTATCGGGGCCGCCCGATGATCGTCTATCGGACCCGTCGCGAGCTTCAATACGGAGGGTCGTCCGCGTTCCAGGAATGCCTTACCTTGCAGGTCATCGCCGGGAGCCGGGCGCTGGTCGAGGCGATTCTGGCCGAGGCGCACGCCGCCTCGTTCCCGAAAACGCCGGGCGTCAACATCCTCACCGTCCAGGGCGGGGGCTGGTCGTCGGCCTCGTGGCAGCACAAGCGACCGCTCGGCTCGATCGTCCTGGCCGAGGGCGTCCTTGAAGACCTGCTCGACGACCTTCGCGACTTCTACGCCTCGCCGGCCTGGTACGCCGAGCGCGGTATCCCCTATCGACGCGGTTACCTGCTCCACGGCCCGCCCGGTACCGGCAAGACAACCACCGTTCTCGCGGTCGCCGGCGAGCTAAACGTCTCGGTCGCCTCGCTGAGCCTCAGCAGCAAGCTGATGTCGGACGAGAACCTCCGAACCCTCGTCGACGCCCTCCCGGCCGCCACGCTCCTGCTGATCGAGGATGTCGATTGCGTCTTCAAGGACCAGCGGACGACCGAGGCGCACACCGGGGTCACGCTCAGCGGGCTCCTCAACGCGCTCGACGGCGTCAGCTCGCGGGAGGGTCGCGTGCTGTTTCTGACCACCAACCACCCCGATCGGCTCGACCCTGCGCTGATCCGTCCGGGCCGGGTCGATCGCCGGATCGAGCTCGGCCACGCGACGCCCGAGCAGGCGCGCCGACTCTTCCTCTGGTTCTACCGGGGATGCCGCCTCGACCCGGCCGACATGGATCGGCTCGCCGACCACTTCGCCGACCAGATCCCGCCCGATCGCGTCGGGATGGCCGCGATCCAGGAGCATCTGCTCCGACACCGGCGCAACCCCGAGGTCGCCGCCCACGAACCGATCTTCGAGGGCGACGGACAGGATTCGAGTCCGAGCGTCGAGCCGGCGAACGGCTGGATCAGGGCGGAGTCAGGTTGAAGTAGTCGGCCCCCATCAGCGAGACGGTGAAGCTCGTCCCGTAGTAGCCGTTCATCGGCATGTTGAGGCTCGCGGTCAACGGCGTCGGGGTCGGGATTCCATCCGCTCGGATGATCGAGATGGTCAAAAAGCCGCCGGTCGCGGAATGGAAGTCGAACAACGCCGAGGATCCGTAGTTCGCCGGGAGCGTCTGTGTGATGTACGGCCCGTTCGGCGCGTTCAGCCGGACGGTGATGCTGAGCGCATAGCCGGTGTCGTTGACCACCGTGGCGCTATCCTGGCTGACCAGCGGCGCGGTCGGACCGGGCGGCCCAGTCGGACCGGGCGGAGGAGGGTAGGGGAGCGGCGGCGGCAAAACCCCGCCCGGTGGGAGCCCGACGCGGGCGAATCCGTAGAGGTCACCCAGTAGCTGCGTGTGGACGGCCGCGATCGATCCTCGCACGTGCGGCCGATACAGCCCCAGGTCGGCCCGCCAGTGTGGCGCCAGGATCTCGGGACCGCCCGGGAGATGCGCGGCGAGTCGAGTCAACTGGATGTCGGCGCGGAAGACCTGGCCCGTTCTCGCCAGCTCTCCAACAATCTGATGGACCTCTCGGACCACCCCATGAAGCCCGGGCGGTATCGGGACGGACGACAGCAGGACCCGTTGCTCGACCGGGTCCACCCCGGGAGCGAGCGTCTTCGATCGTCGCATCGTCGGATTCCTCAAGGTAGCGTCGTGGCTTTATCGATCATACCACATCGTTCGGGCACCCGTTCCAATACGCAGGCCCTGCAAGTGGTGTCTGCCACGCTACGCACGGTCGAACGACCGCCTGACGTCTCGCGGTTCCCCCGAACGGATCGTC
>DAIDJI010000883.1 GCA_027451455.1 Planctomycetales bacterium
AAAGCCGCGTTTTCTCGGGCGTTTCGATCCGTGAAAGCCGCGTTTTCTCGGGCGTTTCCATCCTCCGTCGCGGCGGTTCGCGCGTAATAACCCTTCGCCTTCCGCAACTCGACGGGCTCGAACCGGCCGAGATCGCCGCGACGATCGGCCGGCTGCTCGGCGATGACGCCACGACCGCCGCGATGCGGGGGAACCTGGCCCGGTTCAAGCGACGGCTCTACTGGGACGTCGTGACCGGGCCGATGGCCCGGGTGATCGAATCCGGCGAGCGAGCGCCCGACCTTTTGCTCGACCTGTCGACGGCCCCATCTCCCGCGGCTGCCTCGCCGGGGCGGGTTGGCAAGGTGGTTCGGCTGGCGCGTAAGGTCCCGGCGTATCTTCGAAAGCACGGCCCGCGCGCGACCGCCGCATTGGCCCGCCAGTACCTCGCGAGGCGCCTCCGGGTCGACGCCTCTGGAAATGCCGGCCGGCGCCCGGGGATCGTCGCGATGGCCCATCGCCTCGACTGCTCGGGGGCGCCTTATGTGCTGGTCGACGTCCTGGCCGAGATGGTCGACCGCGGCCTCCGAGGCCAGATCCGCCTGTTCTCCCACGCGCCGGTTCACGGGAGCAACCTCGATCGGCTTGCCGGTCTCGGCCTGCCGACAACCCTGCTCCCAGACGCCGACGTCGTTCCCTCGTTTGTCCCCGGCGATGTCGTGCTCATGAACACCACCGGCTTCTCGCACGCCACCCGGTCGGCCGTGATGAGCGCCCTCGATCGCGGGATCGTCAAGAAGATGTTCTGGTATGTCCATGAAGATGCGCCCGGGCGCATCTTCGACCCGACCGAGACCGCCGCGATCCGACGTCGGATCGGCGCAGGGACGCTGGAGATCGTCACGCTCTCGCGGCAGGCCCGCGAGAAATATCGGGCCCACTTTGGAACCGAGATCGGGATCGAGCCGCATCGGGTGGATCTGCCCGAGCGCTATCAATGCGTCCGCGATCCGTCGGACTTCGAGAAGATCCGGTTCATCATGCCAGGGACGTTCCTCGACGGCCGGAAGGGACAGCACGCGATTCTCTATGCCCTCTCCGCGTTCCACCGGCACCATTTCGAGCCCGATCGCGAATCGTACCGCGAGTTCACGCTGACGTTCGTCGGAATCGAGGACGACTGGTACTCTCGGCAGGTCGTCCGCCATCGAAGAATCCTCGGCGACCGCGTGATCTTGCACCCGAAGGTGACGCGCGACGAATGCCTCGAATACATCCGCGAGGCGAACGTGACGATCTGCTACTCGCAGAGCGAGACGCTCCCTGTCTTCGTGGTCGAGGGAATGCTCGCCGGGCACCCGATCCTCCGTAACGACTGCTCGGGCGTCGAGGAACAGCTCGAGCCCGGCCGCAACGGACTTTTGCTCGATTCCGAGGACTTCTGGCAGGTCGTCGCCACGTTTGAACGTCTGCTCAACCGCTGGAAGACCAGCGACGATTGCCTCGCGGAGATGTCGGCCCGGTCGCACGCGATCGCGATGAAGCAACGCGCGAACCGATACGAGACGCTGATCGACGGCCTCCGATCGGCGCTCCTGGGCGAGTCGACGCCGCCGTCCCGCCCGCACATCCTGCGCGACCGCTCCGAAGCGACCTTGCAGGCCGCGAGGCGCTGAGAAGGGGCACATCCGACCCTTCGCCGCATCCGATCCCCTGAGCGTAAGGACGCTTCCGGCCGGGCCCTCGCGCCCGGCGCCCGGGATGGGGAATCGCGATGGAGACGCCCACTGAGCGCCCAGAGCCCGCGCGCGGCGGCGACACAATCGTCCGAATCCTCCGCTGGGCCACCTGGGCGACGCTCACCGTCGCCATGGTTGTTTATGTGAAGGGAAACACGCGGAACGTCCCTTACTGGGACGAGTTCGCGATGGTCCCGGTGATGACCGGTGTGCAGTCTCCGGGCCTCGAATGGGCGTGGTCGCCGCACAACGAGCATCGGCCGGTTCTTTCCCGGCTGGTGATGGCCGGGCTGTTCCGGATCGCCGGCCGCGACTTCCGCGTCGCCCGATATGCGAACATTGTTCTCTTCGCGACGATGGCGGCCGCGATGCTGATCCTGGCCCGTCGACTCCGAGGGTCATCCCGCCTGACGGACCTCGTCCTGCCGATCGCCATCCTCAACCCGGGACAGGCGGAATGCCTGGTCAACGGGTTCGCGATGAACCTGCTCCTCTCGTCAATGATCGCGATCGGGCTGATCGCGGCGATCGCGAGGCGCCAGGGCACGACCAGGGCTGTGGCGCTGGCAATGGTCGCGCTGCCACTCTGCGGGGGGAGCGGCCTGGCGATGCTGCCTCCGCTGGGACTCTGGCTCGCGGGCGAGCTGGCGTTCGGCTGGGGATCGGGCGAGCGGCCAGGGGCTCGCGAGCGGATCTTCGGGTCGGTGATGATCGCAATCGCGACGGTCCTCTCGATACTT
>DAIDJI010000884.1 GCA_027451455.1 Planctomycetales bacterium
GAGCCACTCGACAGCTTCGGGCTCCTCGAGCGCCACCTGAACGAGCTCGCGGTCGGATCGGTCGAGATCGCCCAGTCGGACCGGGGCAGGGGCGGGCGCCGGAGTCTCGAACGGGGCGTTCGCGGTCGGAGCGGCCGACGCCCGAACCCGCGGGGCGGGTTTCTGGAGGGTCCGCCGCATTCGGGTGAGCGACTCGATGGGGACGCGGAGCCGGCGGGCCAGTTCGTCGAGGATCTTCCCTTCCTTGACTTCCAGTCCCAGCCGATGCGTTGGTGTGGCGGCATTCATGATTCCGAGGACCCATTCCGCGGCGCGTCGGGTTCCCTCGGCACTTGCCAGGTCGAAGCGGACCTCGGCGCGGTCGAGCAGGTAGACCAACGGCTCGGGTGCCCGTTCGGCCCGTTCGCGGAAGGAGGCCGAGCCCCGACGGAGCAGGTAATCGCAGGGGTCCTCGCCGGCCGGGAGGGTCAGCACGCGGAGGTCGAGGTCCGAGCCGAGGAAGAGTTCGAGGGATCGGTCGGCGGCCGACATTCCCGCCTCATCACCGTCGAAGACCAGGGCGACGCGGTCGGCCAGGCGCTTCAGCCCGACGAGGTGGTCCGGCCCGAGCGCTGTGCCGAGCGTTCCCACCACGTTTTCCAGGCCGGTTTGATGCGCGGCAATCACGTCGGTGTAGCCCTCGACCACGGCGACCCACCCGTCCCGACGGGCCGCGACCCTAGCCAGGTCGGCGCCGTAAAGGAGGGTTCGCTTGCGGAACAGTGCAGTCTCTGGGGTATTCAGATATTTGGCGACATTCCGCCCCTGCTCGGCCATCGTCCGTTCCACGCGGGGGAGAATTCGGCCGCCGAAGCCGACGGTCCGACCGTTCGCATCCCGAATCGGGAAGATCAGCCGGCCCCGGAATCGCTCGCGGACCGGACCGCCTTCCTCGGGCCGAACGACCAGCCCCGCTTGCTCCAGCAGTTCTGGGGCATGACCCTCGCGCCGAGCGAGACCCAGGAGCCAGCCACGAGCCTCGGGTGCATACCCGAGGGTGAACCGCTCGATGCTCGACGCCGACAACCCCCTACCTTCCAAGTATGCCAGCGCCTCGGGCGACCCACGTAAAGCGTCGGCAAAAATCCCCACAGCCCACTCGTTGACGGCAATCAGGTCGGACTTCGAGGGCCCCCGAGGGCCGTCACCGGTCGTCGGCTGTCGCTCCAGGACGATACCCGCCCGGTCCGCCAGCATGCGCAACGCCTCGGGAAATTCCACTCGCTCGATGTTCTTGATAAAGTCGAAGATGTCGCCCCCCGCCCCGCAACTCCAGCACTTGTAAGACTGGCGCTCCGGATTCAGTTCGAGCGACGGATTGTGGTCATCGTGGAACGGACAGAGGGCCTTGTACTTGCTACCCACGCGGCGCAGGCTCGGCAGGTAGTCGCCAGCCAGGGCGACAATATCGACCGCGTTCTTGATGGCGCTCAGCGAGGTATCGGGATGGCGGGGCACCGGGTCCTCCTGCCACAAGGGGGCTCAGGCCCGGATCCGTGGTCCGCAGTTGGCCGACCCGGGCTGGTTGCCCAAAAAGCGGTCGGATTTCCGCTCACCGTGCCCAACAGATTTCTCGACGGCGTCAGGCGAATTATAGCCCTACCCCAGAAGGGGTCAAGTTTGCCCAACGTCTGGCCGAGACGGGTTGGATCGCCCTAAATCCCAAGCAAAGAAGCAGTTACGCCAGTCTTCCTGGCCAGCCCGGGCGACCCCAGCCCCGCGTCCCCCTGGACTCTCTAGCCCCTTGACTTTGCCGAATCTCTCGTTCCTGAGCCTCCAGAGGGCGTTCCTGACCCTCTGGCTGCCCGTTTTGTTGTCCCGCAAACCAGGTGTCCAAGTCAAGAGGCGGTCCAGTTTTTTCCTCGGTTAGGTGGGGGGGGGGTGATACGGAGAAGGGAGATCAGGGCGAGCCGGTGCTCGGCGGGGGCGCACCGCCGACGAGGACCATCGCGACCCGGCCGTCGGGCGCCTGGATCTTGAGGGGGAGGCCCTTGCTCAGGTCGAGCCGGGAAGCCGCGGCCTCGAATTCGGGAGCGGTCGCGACGTCGGTCGGGCCGACGCCGAGGATGCGCATTCCCGGGCGGAGGCCCGCCTTGAAAGCGGGGCTGCCGGTGACCACCTGATCGATCTCCAGCCCGCCCGTGTTCCGAGCGCTTGGGGAAACCGGGCGGATTCGGAAGCCGAACGAGGCGACCACCTCGGGTGCGGGTGGGAGTTCGGCGATGGTTACGGGGAGGGATCGTTTCTCGCCGCGTCGGTAGAACGTGACCGGGATGTTGGATCCGACCTCGGTTCCGGCGGTGATGTTTCGGAGGCTCGCGGCGTCGTTGACCTCGCGCTCGCCCAGTTTGACGATCACGTCGCCGGCCTGGAGACCGGAGAGGGCGGCGGGGCCGCCGGCCTGGACGTCGAGCAC
>DAIDJI010000885.1 GCA_027451455.1 Planctomycetales bacterium
CAGGGACTCGACGCGACTTTTCAAATCGCGAAGCGCCTCGGACTGAATCCGGTGAGCAGCCCGTGCTTTGACGAAGGCGGGTATCGGAACCGCAAGATCCACCTCGAGGTCGTAGACGACATTGGTAGCACCATCGATCGGCTCGAAGCGGTACTGACCGCGCAAGTCGGCGGTGATGTCGCCCGCCGCCTGGTACCAGTTGAGCTCGTCGGGCGCGCGACCGTAGTCGTACCGCAGCGCGTAGGTCGTCGAACGGCCGAACGCGGCCGCGCGGAATTCGACCTCCAGTGGTCGGCCCACGGCGTCACGTTCGATGACCTCGATGCTCTTCACCTCGCTCACCCACTCAACGTAACGCTCGACGTCGATGACCACCGAGAAACTGGCCATTTCGCGAGGCTGCCCGGTCTTCCGAACTCCGGTGGGCGAGATCAACGTCGTGGAGCGGATGATCGACGAGGGAGCCATTCTGGGCGGTGAGGGGAACGGCGGCGTCATTGATCCCAGGATCGGATACGTCCGGGATAGCTTCGCGGGGATGGCGATGATCCTCGACCTGATGGCGACGACCGGCCGGTCGATCTCGGAACTGGTCGCCGAGCTACCCCGATTTGCGATGATCAAGCAGAAGTTTCCACTCCCCGCCGGGATCGGGACCGCGACGGCAACCTGGCTCCAGGAGCAGACCGGCGCCTTCCTCGACGGACTTCCCGGTGCAAGACTGGACGCCCGAGACGGGCTGCGATTGGAGTGGGAAGACCGCTGGGTACATGTCCGGTCCAGCAACACCGAGCCGATCGTCCGGGTAATTGCCGAGGCGCCGGAGGAGACCGACGCCCTCGACCTCTGCGGCCAGGTCGCGCGGACACTCGGCATCGCGGAGGATTCACGGTGATGAACTCGACGAGCTGGCCCCGGTTCTCGAAGCCGCCATCGGCGGCGTTCGTCGACGTCGACGGCACGCTCCTCGCCCACACGACCACGTTCCTCTTCGCGCGAATCCTTTACCGTAGGGGCCTGATCCGGCGATCGTTCTTCCTCCGCGCCCTGTACCACGGCCTGCAACATAAGTTCGGCCGGCTAGACTACGGACGACTCATCGAAATCGGCCTGGTCTACATCCAGAGCATCCCGGTCGCTGAGCTCGAACGGATCGCCGCCGAGAACTTCGAGGAACACGTCAAGCCCCGGCTCTACCAGGGGGTGGTCGAGCATTTCGCCGCGCTCCGTGCCGAAGGGACACCCCTCCTGCTGGTCTCGTCGTCGCCCGGCCTGGTCATCCAGCCGCTGGGGACCTACCTGGGCTGCTCCGACCTGCTCACGACTCCCATCGTCATCGAGCGCGGCCGGCTGATCGGCACGGGTTCGGGGCCTCCCTGCTACGGCGAGGGGAAGGTCTACTGGGCCTCGCGATGGGCCTCGGAGCACGGGGTCGATCTCGATCGCGCCGTCGCCTACGCCGACAACTGGAGCGATCGCCTGCTGCTCCAAAAGGTCGGCCGCGCCGTCGTCGTCCGGCCGAAAGGTCGCCTGCTCCGACTGGCTCGCTCCCGAGGCTGGGACATCGTCCGCCCCCTCCGACCTTCGATCCCCGAGATCGGCGGTCGCGACCGGACCTCCGGCATGCGGACCGAGGATGCAGGCTGATCGCCGATCGATCCCTCTCGGATGGACGACCGGGCCCGATCTCGATATCTTCGACCCCTCATCCAGGCCGCCCCTCGATTCGCACTGGCGGCCGAAAAGACTGGGAGTCCCTCCAAGATGCTGAGCGAGGATTTGCTGTCGATGATCGCCTGCCCGATCGGCAAGGCCAGGCTACGCCAGGAGGGCGAAACGCTCGTCTGCACCCGATGCGGGCCCCGCTTCGCGGTCAAGGACGAGATCGCCGATCTCCTTCCCGACCATGCCGAGCTTCCCGAGGGATGCCGGGCCCTCGCCGACCTGGAATGCGTCCGTTGCGGAGACGCCCGGGTCGATTGAGGTCAATCCCCGGTCGTCAATTCCATCGACGGGCCATCTTCCAGGTGGACCACATCTCCGACCTTCATTTGCCGTCGCTTGCGCAGTTCGACCTCGCCGTTGACGAACACCCTCTGCTCGCCAATGAGCGACTTGGCCTCGCCGCCGCTCTGTACCCAGCCGGCCCGCTTGAGGACCTGGGTCAAATTGATCGGCTCGTCGCCAATTTTGAGAGTCGAAAGCGGCTCGCTCATTGCGTCGAGGACTCCCAGGAAGACGTCGAGACCGCAACCGGGGCACCATAGCGCCGACCTTTCCAGGTCGACGGGCGGCCGGCGCGATCCCGGGCGAAGGCGTACCACTGGATCGCCACGAAGATCAGAACGCCCAGGGGGTGGAAGACCGCCCCGAACCAGGACTGTCGACACCGAATCGTCGGTGCCCATCGCGTATAGTAAGAAAGCCCGAGCGCTGCCACGGCACATCCCG
>DAIDJI010000886.1 GCA_027451455.1 Planctomycetales bacterium
GGGACAACGTCGGCGACTGTGCCGGGATGGCGGCCGACATCTTCCAGAGCTACGAGGTCACAATCGTCGCGGCGATGATCCTTGGCTACGCGAGCTTCGGCCACAAGGGGGTGATCTTCCCGCTGCTTGTTCGTGCCATCGGGGTCATTGGATCAATCGTCAGCACATACACGGTCAAGGCGGGGCCGAACAGTGGGAGCAATGAGGCCCTGCACTCGGTCCACCGCGGCTTCGTCCTCGGCTCGATTCTCTGCGTCATTGGATTCGTCCTGCTGGGCTTCGGCTACCTGCACTTCGACCGTGACTACTACGCTCGATATCCACAGGCGCTCGGCGGCGCCCCGCTGGATCCGGCCTTCGCCGAGCGGAAGGCCAGGTTCGAGGCCGACAACGCCGCGATGCGTCAAAGCGACGACCCGACTTTCCGCGACGCCTACCGGGCCGGCATCCGAAAGATGATCGATGACCACCAGGGACGACTCTTCAAGGACGACCTCCCGATCTGGGCGAGCCTGAATGTTTCGACGCTCGATATGCGACCGGCCTGGACCTGCCTGATCGGGATCATCCTGGCAATCGCGCTGAACAAGGTGACGAGCTACTACACGCATACGGAGTACCCTCCGGTTCAGTCGCTGGCGCGAAGCTGTACGGCGGGCCATGCCTCAAACATCATCCAGGGGTTCGCTGTTGGGTACGAGTCGGCGGTGGTCTCGACGGCCGCGATCGCTGTGGCCATCCTGCTCTCGGTGTTCATCTATCAGGGTGCGAGCCCGCTCTTTGTCGCCTACGGCGTGGCGATGTGCGGCATCGGCATGCTGACGCTCACCGGCAACACGATCAGCATGGATGTCTTTGGTCCCGTCGCCGACAACGCCAACGGGATCGGCGAGATGGGCTACGACCGCGAGGAGATGGGTGAGGAGAACTACCGGCGCGCCCGGCAGATCCTGGCCGACCTCGACGCCGTTGGTAACACAACCAAGGCCGAGACCAAGGGGATCGCCATCGGCAGTGCCGTGATCGCCGCGGTCAGCCTCTTCGCCAGCTATATCGCCGTCCTGGCCGTCCGGAGCGAGGACCGGATCGGAGACATGACCACCGCCGAATACTTCGAGCACGCCGGCCAGCTCTCAATCGCGTATCCCGATGTCTTCGTCGGCGCCCTGATCGGCGGGATGGTCCCGATGATCTGTAGCGCCATGATGATCCGGGCGGTCGGCCGCGCCTCGTTCCTGATCGTGAAGGAGTGCCGGATTCAGTTCCGGGACAAGGAGATCTGGGCCGGGACCAAACGGCCCGACTACAGCAAGGTGGTTCACATCTGCACGGCGGCCGCCCAGAGCGAGTTGATCGGCCCTGCGCTCCTGGCGATCCTGATGCCGATCCTGGTGGGCATCTTCCTGGGCCCCTACGCCCTTGGCGGCTACCTGGCCGGGATGATCGTCGTCGGCCAGTTGCTGGCTGTCTTCATGGCAAACGCTGGAGGCGCATGGGACAACGCCAAGAAGCTGATCGAGGACGGCCGATACGGCGGCAAAGGCTCCGAGGCGCACAAGGCGGCCGTCACCGGCGATACCGTCGGCGACCCGCTCAAGGACACCGCCGGCCCCGCCCTCAACCCGCTCATCAAGGTGATGAACATGGTCGCGCTGCTGGCGATCGTCCCGATTTTGACGCTTCAGGACCGCGGAGACTCCTGGATTCTTTACCTGGTGGGAGCCGGCTGTGTTGCTGGCGTCATCTGGGCCGTCTGGAGGAGCAAGACCGAGAGCAAGGAGTTTCGCGAGATGGAAGAAGAACTCGCCGGTGCCGCCGAGGCCAGCGAGAGCCTGGAAGTCGTCGGATCCTAACGTCCTTCTGGTCCTTGAGTCCTGGGTCGGCTCCCGATCGGGTGTCCGGGGTCAGAGGGAGCAAATGCCGGCGCGATCCCCACCAGAGAGGGGATCTCACATGGCCCGCGACGACCTCAAAACGACATCGAGGTCCCCGACAGCGAACCAATGACCTGGGACTCAAGGAACCAGGACGAGCAAGAGAAAGATTGCGTGAAGATCCCTCCACGGGGTTGGCCCGGTTCGTGGGCGGGCGTTACCCTGTTAGGTCGGTTCCTGGACGCGACCGAGGCGCGAGACGACCGGCATCGGAGGGAGAAGCTTCATGTGGCGAAAGACGTTGTCGATCGGGCTCGGCCTGGGCCTGGGGATCTCTGCACTGGCCGCGGGGCAGGAGCCGCCAACCGCCCGGAAGGCGGCCGAGCATGCAACCGTCGAGCCGGGGGGCCGCGCCCCCGGGGCATCGTCGCCGGTAGCCGCGGGGACGGTCAACTGGCCGGGGATGACCCGCGAGGGGACCGTCCTGCTGCCGAATGGCTGGTCGCTCGAGCCGGCGGGTCGACAGTCGAAGCTCGGCGATCTCCCGGTGGAGATCGCCGTCCATCCGGACCGGC
>DAIDJI010000887.1 GCA_027451455.1 Planctomycetales bacterium
CTCGAGGATCTCAAATGCCTGCACGCGCGCTTCGTCGAGATCGTGCGCCGCGGCGAGACGCTCGGCCCCGATGTCTCGATGCTGAAAGTCATCCAGACCGAGCTGTTCCAGAAGATCACCTACGCGATGCTGGAGATCGCCGGCGAGAACGCCCTGCTGGAGCTGACGAAGGACCTCGAAGCGGCCTTCGCCCGGTTCCTCGTCGATCCCGTCAAGAACGACAAGCTCTGCCGGGCGAAGATCGCCGCGGTCCAGGCGCTGGAGAAGATGGAGCATCCCCGCGCCAAAATCTTCGAGACAGCCTCAGGCTATATCCAGAATGAGCCGGTCTTCGGGGGCTCGGAGGACACGGCGGTTACGCTCCGATGCGTCGGGCTGGCGGGCCTGGCGCGGATCGAGGGATCGGCCGCCCTACCGAGGCTGATCGACGCGATGATCGACCCGGCCCGCGACGTCCGAGCCGCTTCGGCGCAGGCGATGGGATGCATCGGGTCGGAGGCCGCCGGGATGGTCCTCCGGCTGAAGGTCCGGCTCGGCGACTGCGAGCCCGAGGTCTTCTCGGAATGCCTCTCGGCTCTGCTGGCAGGCGATCCCCGATCCAACCTGGCGCTCGTAGCCGAGTACCTCAACCCGTCAAACGACGCCCAGTGCGAGGCCGCAGCGATGGCGATGGGAAAGTCGCGCATCCCCGAGGCTCTCGACTTGCTGAAGGAATGCTGGCCGCGATGCCTCTCGATGAGCCTCCGACAGCGGGTCTTGCTGGCGATCGCGATGATGAGGCTCCCCGCGGCGATCGACCATTTGCTGGAAGTCGTCGGCTCAGACTCCGAGAAGGACGCCGCTGCCGCGCTCGGGGCGCTCAAGATTCACAACTACGACCCGAAGCTCCGTGACCGGCTCGAATCGACCGTCCGCGAATCGGTGAGCCGAACGCTGCGTGCGATCTTCGAACGGGATTTTCCTCCGATTGATTGACGCAAAAAGAGGAGCGAAGATTGGCAAGCCAGCGGATCACCATCGCGAAGGTCGGAGTCATGGCGGCCGAGGTCCTTAAACAGGGGCTTCGGCAGTAGGCAGCCACCCGGGGAGCAGCCCAGGCCGATGAATGGGCGAGCGACCAGTGGCCTCACTTTGTTCGAGCCGAGGTTGACCACTTCGCCGATCTGTTGCGAATTCATGGATGCTTCCTGCCGGTGGTTCACTTCGTCGAGTGGTCCGATCTGTGGTCGATGGGCGACATCTATACCCGGTGGCTCACCCCGCCCAGCGGATCGCCCCCGATCGTCGTCTTCGGCGATCGGTTCCAAGTCCATGGGTACGCCTTGCCCGATGGCGATCGGCTGGCCCGATCCTTAACCGTTGGTCCGAAGGAATTTCCCGAGTACGATTGGTTCGTGACGCGGTTGCGAGACGCGATCGAGGCATGGGAGACAGATCTGAAAAAGTCTCTCATCCTCGTGCTTCGCGAGGTCGTCGGGGGTTTGGTGACAGATGAGGAACTCGTGGCGTCGCTGTCGATCGTGCCCGATTGGATCGAAGGATCCCGCGTAGCCGTCGACCGACGACCATCCAATAATTCTTTAAAATTTATCTGTGAATTTCTCGAATGGAGATCCTCTGCTGTCCCGAGTCGAGAGATGTCTCGGCCGCCTTGTGGTCTTCGTTCCCGAGCCACTCGCGACCCGGTCCGATTTGGGGCCCGGCGACTCGGCCGAACTGGAGCGGGCCGCCGCCCCTCCTTCCGAGGCGGAATCACTGTCTGGCGGGGGTTTCGGCGAGCTGGATCGCAGTCATCCAGTCCGACCGAGTCCCGACGCGCGAGCAGGCGGGAGGCGAGACATCGTCGATACCCACCCTCTCAGCCCGGTGGACGCCGCCTCGCCCATCGGGTACAGTCCAGCTTGAGAATTGTTGATCAAGAGTTGGACGCCGGAGTCGGCGCAATGGATGGTTCCACGAAAGATCGACGGGGTTGCGACGAATTCCGACGGCGGCGGGTCACGCGTCGGGAGGCGTTACGCGCCGGGATGCTCGGGACGGCCGGGCTGGGATTGCCCGAGCTGTTTCGAACGCGGGCCGCGGCGGCGGGCGCGGACGGATTCGGGCGGGCGAAATCGTGCCTCCTGATCTTCATGTGGGGCGGTCCCAGCCAGCTCGACACCTGGGACCCGAAGCCCGACGCCCCGGAGGATATCCGAGGGAGCTTCCGCTCCATCGCCACGAAGACGCCTGGCATCCGGATCAGCGAGCATTTTCCCAGGCTCGCAGCGCGGACCGATCGGTTCACGATCATTCGTTCGATGAGCCACGACGATTTTACGCATCTGTCGACGGCGCATCGCGTCACGACCGGACACCTGGCGCCGACGCCACACTCCGACGCCGCTGGGCCCTCGCCGAACGACTGGCCGCATCTGGGCTCGCTGGTGGCGAAGATCCGA
>DAIDJI010000888.1 GCA_027451455.1 Planctomycetales bacterium
CGAAAGGCGACGGATGCGACCGCTTCATTGCCGTCGAGCGTGCGAAATCGTGGGGTCGTCATTGCGAGCCGCTTCTTTCACAGGCTTGTCCCAATGGAACTTCGACTCAGGCCGAGAGCCGACCGCGCCTCCTCGCTCCCGACCATGGTTGCTCCAAGGGCACGTGCCCTTCCATCACCGGACCAGGGGGGGGTCAGGCCCCCGCCTCACCCTCCGATTCGGAGAGCCAGGTGAGCGTTTTCGCCGCGGTTGCGTTCACGGTCGCCTGCTTCATGAACCTTGCGACCATGAGAGCCTCCGTGATCTCGCGCGCGGTGAGCCCCCTCTCTTTCGCCTGACGAGCCCACATCTCCGTGCACTTCTCCGAACCGAGGGCCGCGGCGACGGCGACTCCGATGAGTGTCTTGTACTTCGCGGGGACGGACTGGTAGCTGGGATGGTCGAAGAGAAGGGATTTCTCTTCGATCTGGTTCTGCGCGAACTCCGGCGCGAACTGCTTGATCAGGTCCATCGGCATCTTGGTGCTGCTCATGGCGAGGCTCCCGTGCTCTTGCGACTCGAAATGGTCTATCGTCTCACCCGCGCATGAAAATGGCCCCGCCGTGCATGGGGTGCACGGAGAGGCCTTCTCGACCCGGGCCCATCGGCCCATCACGAGCCGATCGGCGTAATTTCTTTGAGTAGAATCGCAGGTGCCCCCAAGGTCAAGGAGGTGCCGATCCTCCCCGCAGCGTTTCTCTACAAGAGACCCCCGTCCCGGGCTTCTGATGTAATTCTGCTCGCGGGCCGGGGTACATCGATGATGAAGCGCAGCGACTCCGCCTCGACGCCATCGAACCGGAATGCGTCGGGATTGCAGGGAGTGCGGGTCAAAAATCCGATGCCGGTGTCCGAGGGCGGAATGGCAGCGACGAGGGTTCAGGCCGACCGCGGACCTTGCAGATTGCGACGCATGGAAGCTGCACGCATTGAGTCGGGATATGCGAAGCTAGAAGCGTACCTGCGCGACGTCCTTGACCGGGTCAGCACGAATCCGGCGCGCAGGATCGAGGAGCTATTGCCCGACCGTTGCGAATCGACGGATGAGGTTGGAGTCGGCAGGCCGATCAGGATACTGCGGTCCACCGCTGCCCGGAAAGGCGTGCTACCGGGTCCGGTCGCGCGTCCCACGACGTGCCTCGGGCGTTGCACCCCAGGGATCGGCGCGAGAAGGTGACCTTCGCCGATGCAGGCGCTAGGAGGTGAACAATGCTCGAGGGCCTCTCCGAGATCGATTGGTCGCGGCTGACCCACCCCTACGGGGACGCGTGCGACATCCCCGACCTGATCCGCGACCTGGCGTCGGACGACGAGGATACGCGGTCCAACGCCCGCGCGATGCTCTGCTATCGCGTTTGCGACGAGTCGCCGATCGAGACCATGGCCGCCGCCATCCCCTTCCTCATCGAACTCGCGGCACACCCAGATGTCGAAGAGCGAGACGAGATCCTACGGTTCCTGGCCGGGATCACCGGTCACGACACCGTCGATGAAGTCCACGGCGCCCCGGCCGAACCCTCCCGCTCCGCCAGCCCCGAGGAACAGAATCGCGCGTTGCAGCAAGAGCGAGACCTCGCGTGGTCCCGGGCGGCGCGAGAGGCCGTTGAGTCCGGCGTCACGACCTTCCTGGACCTGCTGGCCGATGAGGACCCGAAGGTCCGGATCGGAGCCGCCTCGGTGCTGGCCACGTGCCGGGGCCGGGCGGAGCGGCTCATCCCCGAGGTCGTGGCGCGCATCCCGTCGCAGGCCGACCCCCAGGGCCGGGGCGCGCTGATCCTGGCGCTGGCGGCGTTGGCGAGGTCAGCAGGCGACTTGGATACGGTCGGTGCCCTTTTTGAAGAGCAGATGCGACCGGGGGAAGCCCCGGTCGTCCGCCTGACTGCCGCGCTTTGCCTGGCCCGATCGTCCCTCGGCAAGCCATCGTCGGAGATCGTCGAGACCTTGTGCGAGACGGCGCAGGCGGCCTGGAACGATTACGGCGAGGTCTCGGGCCGCGACATCGCCTTCAGCGTGGGCCGGGTGCTCCAGGCGGACCCCGAGGCCCGCTTCCGCTTCCTGTCGGGGCCGCTCGATAGCCCGAACCCGTGTGTTCGGAGATGGGCCCGGACCGCGGCCGCGCAGCTCGCCTTCGACTCGCGCAAGATTACCCGGGCTGTCGCCGCCGCGCTCGGGGAACGGCTCTCGGACGCCGGACTCCAGGACCGCTCTCACATCGTCGCACTCCTGTCAGGCTTCGGGGTGGCAGCGGCCGAGGCGACCGCGCCGCTGGTCGCCGTCCTCGCCGATGACGACCACCGGGTCCGGACCGACGCCGCCCTGGCCCTGGCCGGCCTCCGCGACCCCCGCGCCCTTCCCGTCCTGATCGAGCGCCTGGAGTCCTACCTGCCCCCGGGC
>DAIDJI010000889.1 GCA_027451455.1 Planctomycetales bacterium
ATGATTGCGATGACGACGAGCAACTCGATGAGCGTGAAGCCGCGTCCGGCTTCTCTCGAAGAACCAATTCGCATCTGAGACTCCTCAACCTGAACGGGAATGGGAAACCGATCCACAGGAATAAACGCGATGCGCGAACTTCCGATCACCATACAATCGAATGCTGCATGCGCCGGCGCATGAACAGCCATCGCCGTAATGGGTAACATCCCCCGAATTCCCCTTGCGGGTCTTCGGAGGTCGCGAGTGATGTTCGAGGATCTTGGCTTGTTGTTAAGATGGATTAAGGCAATCTGACGAAGATCATGGACACGAGAGTTGAGTCCATGAAACTTGATAAGACAATATCAAGTCCCATCGGCAGCGCGTTCACACCAGGGACCATACAATATCATTGACGACTTGTGGTCTGTCTGTCAAGGTACCGAGAAGGGGATGTCTCAACAAATTCGTGTTCCGTCAATGGTCCCGGTCGTTGAGCGGCCGTGAGCCTTGGTGAGGGAAACAAAAAGCTTGGATGGGGGCGTCGGCGTCGACGCAACATCATCGGTGGGTTGTCTCATTTAGTAGGGCGCATTGGCCGGGGCCCCGACGATGATCTGCTTGACCTCGCCGACCAGGCCCACCGGGACGCCGATGAAGGTGGCGGCGGCGGCCTTCACGATCTTGCGGTTGCCGGACGATTCCCAGTATTCCTTCGGCTTGTAAAACAACGGATGCCGGGCGGCGAAGCCGGTTGTCCGGATCGGGGCCGCCGCGATTGTCTTCTCGCCCGCGGCCTCGCCGGCATCGGAGACGGCCGGGCCGGGCGAGACGATCGTGGCCGGACGCTTGCTCCCCGAGGTCTGGCAGCCGGTCTGCGACAGGAATCCGGCGGACAGCACCACCGTTCCCAGAATCCGATAGCGAATCCCACGCATCTTCGGGTCCTCCTCATCGGGCGGTCGGGGCGATCGAGCGGCATTGAAGACCGTCGACGCCCCGCGCCGACTAGGAAAGCATACCCGCCGGATCGGGGCCCGGTCGGCGATCATCGGGTCGCGGGGAGTCCGAAATTGACGCACCAATAGCGTTTGCCGTCCTCGCCGACGGCGCAACCGACTCCGATCTCGGAGAAACCTCCGAGGATGTTGTCTTTGTGGTGCCGGCTCTCCATCCAGCCCTTCATCACCCGATCCTCGGTGAAATGGCCGTAGGCGACATTCTCACCAACTCGCCGATACCGATAACCTCGCCTCTTGACCCGGTCCGCGGGCGACGAACCGTCGCCTCCGGTGTGCGACATCTTCCGGCGAGCGGCCATGTCCTCGGCGTGGGCCTGGGCGACGAGGGTCAGCTTCTGGCTGGGGACCAGTTTACCGAGCTTGACCCCCGCGCGTATCTTGTTGTGGGATTCGATGATCCGGGTCCGGATCTCTGGTAGTTCTTCGGGCAGGATCGGGGTCGCGTGGTCGGGCTCGTCGGGGGGTTGGAACGAACGTCGGGCCGGGGCCTGCGCAGGACGTCCGGGAGCCCCAGCGCATCCCGGCGCAGCGCTCAGGCATGCGGTCATCAGAAATCGGCGACGCGATGAATCCATGGGCGGGAGAGATCCCCAGCGATCGGGTGAGGCCCGATGGAGATCGGCCGTACGCCACCCGACTCATCAGCCAGAGCCGATTCTTTTTCACCCAGGTCTGGTCAACGGGGACGGGTTCTGGTCGTCTTCGACGGGTCCCTGGCCGTATTCACTCGACCCTTTCGAGCGGGACAGGCGGGAAAGCCGGACCGACTTCCTTGCCGCCGTGATATTTCGTGCCCTTCGTGTTTTCCGTGGTTTCTCCGGATCTTCGATCCTGGAGTGAGGTCCGAGAAAGAAAGGCCCCTGACCAACCCCCATCATGAAGGCATTCGATTCTCTGCCTTTTTTCGTGCCCTTCGTGCTTTTCGTGGTTTCTCCGGATCTTCGATCCTGGAGTGAGGTCCGAGAAGGAAAGGGCCCGACTCGTCAGCTTATCCAGGTTGAATGACGATCGGCCAGCGATTAGATTGATAGCCTTGAACGAACGCGATCCAGAAAGGTCCCCTGCCATGTTCACCGGCCTCGTGCTCGTCGCGCTGGCGGTCGCCTGCCGACTGATCTCCCACGACCTGGCGTTGTGGAACTTCGTCCCCGTTGGCGCCGTGGCGATCTACGCCGGGGCCCGAATTTCCTGGCGGTGGGCCTGGCTCGTCCCGCTTGCCGCGATGGGGATCTCCGACGGATTCATCCACTTCGCGGGGAGCTACCCGATCACCAGCCTGGAACAGTGGACCGTCTACGGGTCCTTCGCCGCCCTGACGCTCCTCGGGCCGCTCTCGCATCACCCGAGGTTCCGACTCTGGATGGCGCCCGGCCTTGGTCTGGCGGGATCGACGCTGTTTTTCCTCACGACCAATTTTGGAGTC
>DAIDJI010000890.1 GCA_027451455.1 Planctomycetales bacterium
CGAAGCCGATCTCCAGCGGCAGAGACTGATCGAACAGCAGGTTGATTGAGGGCTGCGTACCGGCGTTGAACGCGGGTGAGCCGAACGTCGTTTGGAGGTAAAGTTCGACACCGAACGCCGGGATATGGTACCTCGAATTCTCCTCCCAGAAGTTGGCCTTGAAATCGAAGGCCAGCGGCGAGAATCCCGAGGTGGCTGGTGTTTTCCCCTTCGCGGACTGGAAGGTCAGCCCATTGGAGAAGATCCGGAATTCGAGATTGTCGGTCAGGCCGTAACGGACGAGGAAGCTCCAGTTCTCGAGCTGAGGGGCATATCGGCTCGCTCCGTAGAAGCCGAAGGGCGAGGTCTCGATGTACATTCGGCCCTTCGGGAGCGTGTACGCACCGTTGGGGAAGTTGGCCGTGTCGGGGTCAGGGGTTCGAATGTCAACCGTGGCCCGGCTCCGGATCCGACGGGTTCTCGCACGGATCGGGTCCTTTTCGAGGTTCCATCGATCCTCGAAGATCAGGTTCATCAGCCAGGGGAAGGGAAACGGGTCGCGGTCGGCGATCGGGACCCCGGCTCTGGCGAGCGGGTCGTCGCGGATGCCGGGGAAGTCGGGCTGTTCCTCTTCCGCCTCGGCCGAGAGAATTCGGTTGAGGGCACGGTTCCTGGCGATCGAGCTCAGTCCGCTGAGTTCGGGGGAATTGCGGAGCGCCGAGCGATTGGCCGGCCGGGCGGCCGGTGGCGAGACGGGAGGGTTTTGTTCCACCGGAATCTCGTTGGAAACCGGCCCGGCCGCTGGGGTGGCGTCCAGTTCCGAAGGGCCGGGCGCTGTTGGATCGGGAGTATCGGGCTGCTGCATCCGGGCCAAACTTAATGCAACAGGCCGGCTAGCGCCTGCGGTTGCGCACCCGGAGACCGCCAGCGCGACCATCATTGCCGCGACGACCGATCGCCTCGAACCCCGAGGTCCGGGGACGGCGAATTTCGTCTCGGGCATCGAGACCGATCCCTTCCATGGGTTCGGGCCGGAGATAACCGGCCGGAAAATCACCCTATTCGGTATCGGCCTTGTAATCCGCAAACTTGACCGGACCGCTCGATCTCAGGAATGGACAGGAGAGGGAACATGGGGACGGAGCTGGCCGCTCTCGACCATGCTTTCGAGGGCATCGGCGATCCGGCTTTCCTGCTTGTCGAAGACGTTGAAGACCTTACGCAGCTTGTTCCGTCGTCGGTTGATCTCGTAACCGAGATAGAGGGCCACACAGGTTCCGACGACGGCGGGGAGAACGGGGAATTCTTCGTTCATGGGGTCCTCGGCCCTCACTCGATGAGCATTTCGACGGAAGTCTCGCGGAGGATCTTGACGATCCCCTCGATCCCTTCGCGGTGGAGTTCGCGGCGAACCTCGCGATCAAGCCGCGCCACCGATCGATTCAGGGTGACGAAGCGGACGAATTCCTGCAACCGTGCGAGCGCCTGTTCCGGGTGCCGCATCAGGCCGAGGTTCAGCCGGAAGCCCCGGTATCCGCCGGCTCCCGAATGGTGGCACCCGTAGAGATCATACACGATGATGGTTGGGTCGCAGCCGATGAGCTGCGGATCGTGGCCCTGAATCACGGCCGATTGCTGCGGCGTGAGTTCGAAAAGGCTATCCGGCTCGAAGACCCCGCCGATTCCAAAAAGCCCCCTCAGGTGGAGACGAACGATCTTGGAGACAGGGGCATTCCAACCGGTGTCGACCAGGAAAATGTTAAACCGTTTGGTGGTGCGGTCTGGGGGCAGGCTGCTTGCGCGGGTTCGCAGGTCCATTGGCTCGGAGGGCTCGCGTCCGGGTCCCGAGTGCGCCCGTTCCTGCGCAGTCTTTGCCATGAGGTTCGCGTCCGTAGGTGTCGATCGGATGGACCGGAGGCGCCTCGCGGTTTTCGGAGTGGGGAGCGCCGCAGGGATCCTCGTTCCTGATAATTTACGACGCGGAAGCGGGTGACGCCAGGGGCGCCGCGGTGGGAGCCTCGACGACGTCGAGGCGCATTCGGGCGGCGATCGCTCGGCGGACCTCCAGATGGTGCCTGCGATCGGCCTCCAGTCGGGCGGCTCGACGGAGCCCTGGACCGGCCATGGAGATGGCGGCGACCGCCGACAGATTGTTGATCGCGATGGATCCCAGCACGCTCAGGCCCGCGGCGAAGACCGCCGCGACGGCCGCGAGATTCGGCAGAAGGACCAGCGACCAGGCGCGGCGGAGCTTGCGGTCGAGGTCGCTCCCGATCGCCAGCAGGTCGAGCAGCCGCTCGGGATGCCCGTCGAGAAGGACGATGTGGGCGAAATCGTCCAGCCCTTCGACGGCTGCAAACGGATTCACCGTGCCATAGTCCAGCCCAATAGCATGATCCTCTGGATTGCGCAGATGCGCTGGCAGGTCCGCATCGTCGTACAG
>DAIDJI010000891.1 GCA_027451455.1 Planctomycetales bacterium
GCAGAGCTTTTCGAAGACAGAACGGCCGGCGACCGGATCGCCGGGCGTCCGGCGGATCATCGCCTTCATCTGCCGGACGATCCGATCGCGCCCGGGATCGCGGTCCTCGCGGATGGTTCCCCAGATTGCCTTGACGCGGGCGGCGATCTCGCGATCCGGACTCCGCTGCCACTCGCGGAGCTGGTTGACGTTCACCGACGAGGCAGGCACCTTTTTCGAGGCGATCGCGGCGAGGAGGGCCCTCGTCCAGGCGGGGCGACCGGCGAGGACCTCGACCGCCAGGAGCCGGAGCGCCGGCGTGAGCTTCGGAAACGCTTCCAGCAAAACTGTCGCGATCCGGGGATCGTCGAGCCGGCCGAGCCTTTCCATCACCTCGCCCCGGAAATCCGAGGAGCTGGCCGATTCGTCCTCGCGGAGGATCTCTGGCGCGATGGTTCGGAGGATCTCGTCGGGCTCTCGGTACAGGAGAGCCCGGAAGGCTCGCATCCGGTTTTCCTCGTGCCAGCCCCGATTCGGGCGGGGGGATGCGGATCGGGCCTTCTCCCTGGCGAATTTCAGGCCCTCCGGATCGCCGCAGATCGCGAGGAAAGACAGGGACGCGGCGAGGTTTTGCGGGGGGAAGTTGGGGACGCGGAGGTTCCGCCGGATCACCGCGGCCAGTTCTCCGCTCAAGGATGCTTTCTGCCGAGGCGGGAGGTTTCCCCGGACGAACCGCTCCGAGAGTCGATCGAGCGCCTCCAGGCCCTCGTCTTCCGGGAGGCAAGTGTCGAGGAGTCGGGCGAGGAACGGGGCCTCCGCGCGGGAGGAGTCCAGCAGTCGATCGATCGCTGAGGGGGCCAGCCGCTCGAAGCCGGTCTCGCGACCGCCGGATCGGTCGAGCCATCGAGTGATCTCGGCCTGGTGATCGGCCAGCATTGGGTGCAGACTCGGCCAGACGATCCTTGGGATCAACGGGTCGTTCGCGCTGTAATTGAGCGCATCGAGCAGGATCGGGAGCCGCTCTTCCTCCCAGATCTTCCGGGCGGCGATGACCACCTGGAGCCGGACGTCCGGGGCTGGGTCGTGGGCCATCTCGGCGAGACGGGCCCGGATCGTCGACGAGACGCCGCCCATGTTCCCGGCCGCACGGACACCCCAGGCGCGGAAGGTGGAGTCGTCGTGCTCCAGCAGCCTGGCGTGGAAGCCCGGATTGAGCGGCCCCGACCCGATCAGCGCCCAGAGCCCGTGCATCCGAGCCTTTCGATCGATCGTGTCGTCCAGGACCAGCGAGGCGAGCCGGCCACGCAGCGCAGGGGTCGCGCGCTCGGTCAGGAGGCGCTGAGCGATCTCGCGATCGTAGACGTTGGCACTCCCGAGGAGCCCGATCAGGGCGTCGTCCGACGATTGGGTGAGGTCGAAGCCCGACCGGCGGGGAGTTTCCTCGTAACGGATGCGGTAGAGCCGGCCCTTCAGGCGGTCGATCCCGGCGGGGTCCCGATTGGCGTCCTGGTAGCAGTGATATTGATCGTACCAGTCGAGGATGTAGAGGCACCCGTCGGGGCCGGTCTTCTGCGAGACGGGCATGAACCAGGCGTCGTTGGCCTGGAGGAAGTCGGGCGCGGCGGTCGCCTGGTAGGTGGACCGTCTCCGCACGAGAACATCCGAGTTGATCGCGTTGCCGTGGATGTTACCCATGTAGAGCCGGCCGCGATACTCCTCGGGATAGGCGGGGCTGTCGAAGTAGTGAATCCCGCAGTAGGCCGCCTTCTGGTGGTGGTGATCGACGATCGACTCGATCGGGAGCGTGAACGGCGGATACGGGCCGCCTTGCCGGATGTAGTACCCTGTCTCGACGAGATGCCAGAGGTGATCGATCACGCAGGCGCTGGCGAAGAACGAGCCCTCGGGGTCGATCGCGATTCCCCAGGGGTTGCTGGTTCCCTCGCACCAGACCTCGAAGACGCGGGTCCTCGGGTGGATTCGAAAGATCGCACAGGTGAATTCATAAGTCTGGCCGTTTTTGGAGTGGACGCGGCTGGGGTTGAAGACGCCGTTCCAGCCGTAGAGCCAGCCATCGGGGCCCCAGGTCAGGGAGTTGGGAAGCTCGTGGGTGTCGGAGCGGCCGAAGCCGGTGGCGACGACCTCTCGCGAATCGGCGCGGCCGTCGCCGTCGGAATCGCGGAGGAAGAGGATGTCGGGCGAGTTGGCGACCCAGACTCCGCCGTGGCCGATGGCGATCCCCGAGGGGATGTTCAGGCCCTCGGCGAAGATGGTGAAGCGGTCAGCCTGGCCGTTGCCGTCGGTGTCCTCGATCACCTTGATGCGGTCGCGTCCGGGACCGGCCGATCGTCGGGGGTATTCGAGGCTCTCGGTGACCCAGATCCGCCCGCGTTCGTCGAGGGTCATGGCGACCGGGTTGACGAGGTCGGGCTCAGCGGC
>DAIDJI010000892.1 GCA_027451455.1 Planctomycetales bacterium
CGGGTCGCGACCCGCTCGCAAGGGGAGTCCGCGGCCTTTGCCGGGTCCACTGATCGGCCCGCGGTGCCACGCTGGCCGGCCGGCCGCCGGTCCCGGCGGGCGCCTCGATCGGTCTCCGGCCTCGCCGCCGGGCCGGTGAACCTCTCCGGTGGTGAGGGCCGGAGCCCATCGGTCTAACTCGCGAAGGTTGCAATATGAGTGAAATAAATTTTGATCGAATGTATAACTGAGTGAATGTCTGGATGAAATGGCCGATGTTCAGCATGTCCCGTGGGAGATGTTCTTCTGGTGAAATCCGCCGTTCTGGTAGAATGGAACGTGGGATCGATCGCCGCGGGACCTAGGGAGAGCGAGGCATGATCCAGGTCACGATCGAGGAAGCCCAGCGCCGATTGCCGGAGCTCCTGGCGATGGTGCAGGCGGGTGAGGGAATTCATATCCAAGCCGAGAACGGATGGACCTTCCAGGTGGGCGCGGTGCCCCCATTGCCCCAGCCGGCGGATCCGCCCAGGACCGGGTTCGGATGCTGCAAGGGGCTGATCTGGATGGCCGAGGACTTCGACGCGCCTCTGGACGGGGGCCGTGAAAAAGGGTCGGGAACCGAATCGAGTGTCCG
Source organism: Planctomycetales bacterium (assembly GCA_027451455.1). Taxonomy (GTDB): domain Bacteria; phylum Planctomycetota; class Planctomycetia; order Isosphaerales; family Isosphaeraceae; genus JAKAUH01. Next base: position 617 of record DAIDJI010000892.1, read on the forward strand.
AGTCTAACGATCATGGATTGGAGTCGGCGTCGCCCGGACTCCCATCCCCTGTTCAAGAAGCCTGGCCGACTCGCCCTGGGACTCATCCTTCGGGGAACGCTTCGCGGTGATCACCGCCGACAGCGACCGTCAGCCGGCGCCAGCGTGATCGGCGCCGGGCCGCGACTTGCTCGGGAGGGGAGCCCGCGGGCTTTGCCGTGTCCGCCGATCGGCCCGCGGTGCCACGCCGGCCGGACGTTCGCCGGTCCCGGCGGGCACTCCGGGCCTCATGGGGAGCTGGTGAGACCAAACCATCGAGTCCGCAAACCCGAGGATCACCGATCAGAGGTAACCTAGCTCTTCCAGCCGGCGCTGGATCTCAGCGTCTTCCTCGACCGTGTAGACCGGCTCGACAGGCGCTGAGGCGGTCGATCGGGCGACGGCGCCGGCCATCGCGGCAGCCGGGACCGGCACGTCGAGCGCGATCGCCGAGGGATCGAGCAACTCGGTGAGAACGCGGCCGTCCATGTCCTCGGGCACCGGGACGCCCAGCAGTTGCAGGACCGTCGGCGCGATGTCGAGCAGTTCGGCATCCCGGGGCAAGGCGCCAGTCCGGAATCCGGGGCCGGAGGCGATGACGATGCCGTCCATCCGGTGGTCGCCCGTCGGACCGAACGCGGGCGAGATCAGCTTGTTCGTCGTGAAGTCGTGCAGGCCGATCGTCCGGTATCGCCAGTCGGTCAGGACGACGGTGAGGTCCGGGGCCAGGTGGGCGTGCGGGCCGTCATACAATTCGTCGCGTTCATACACCTTCTCAACGAGCGGCTCGCCGGACTCGGGGTGCGGGATGGCCGCCAGCCCGGCCTTCAGGTCATCAAGCAGCGGACGGACATCCTCGGGCGCCACACAACCCTGCGGCTGTCGGCCGCGGACGTTCAGGAAGATCTGGCCGAAGTTTCCCTGCGCGTAGGCCCGGGTGCGCGACCAGTCGATGTGCCGCCGCGAGAGGAAGAGCGACTCGCCGAGCCGGTCGACAAAGCTCTCCTGCTTGCCCCGGAACCGGCTGACCCGGTGGCTCCCCATGCCGAGCTTGCTCATCAGGCCGTAGATCCACTCGGGCGTCACTCCGCGACGGTAACACCAGGCCTTTTGCCGGACGTAGAACGAATCGTCCAGCGCGATCTCGCCGCGTTCGAGCAGCCAGACGTTGAAATTGACGTAATGCTCGATCGGGCCGAAGCCGTGGTCGCTCATCACCAGGAGCGAGGCATCCGGCGGGAGATTCGCCTCGATCTCACCGACACCCCGGTCGACCGACTGCCAGAACTCAATCAGCCTCGGCCGGAGCGCCGCCAGTTCCTTTTCACGCCCTCGGGCGGCGCGATGGGTCAGGTCCCAGACGTGCCAGAGCTCGTGCTGGATTCGGTCGGTCGCCATCAGGTCGAAGAGGAAGAGATCCCAGTCGCACCGGGACATCAGGAAGTGGATGGTCCGGAGGTGCTGGTCGAGGAAGTCCTGCAAGTCGTCGAGAACGTCGGCCTCATGACCTCCGTCGTGGATCACGGTCGCCCAGGGGCGGTACGGGCCGACCTCGCGCTCCAGTTCGGCGGCATGCAGGTCTTCCAGCTCTCCTCGGCGCACCAGCTGCTCGCGGTCGGACATGCCACGCGCGCCACGGCCGCCGGCCACGACCGCTGGCTGCTCGATCATTACACCGCCTCGCACTTCACGGGGGATCGCGTCACGGTGCGCGCGCCCGGCAGCAAGGTGCTGCACTCGGACGTCTCGGCGAGCTTTCTTGGCTTCACCGTGCAGGATC
>DAIDJI010000893.1 GCA_027451455.1 Planctomycetales bacterium
GGAGCGCCAGGGAGGAGATTCCAACCCCGTGGCGGCTCCATCCGATCACGCGGCGAACGTACCGGCCAAGGCGAAGAAGTAAGACGCGGGATGGGTGAAACTCACGGATCGCCATTTCCCGGGAGGCCTAAGGAACGCGACGCAGAGGCGATTGCACTCATAATTCATCTTCCGAGATCCCGGAGTCTCGAAGTAACTTTCGGAGTGTGCCCGTCTTCAAGTCCCGATTCCCATGGACCGGAACCGTTAGCCCGGATTATTCAAACCACTCCGGCGTGATGGTTTTCCGGGGAGACTATCGCCGAATCGCCCGCGGGCGCAGGCTATCCGGAGTGATTGCCTCTGAAATCCGATCCAGCGCGCACACCTACCCCCTCCCCGATGCGGCCTGTCAGGTCTCAGTCCGGCTGAAATCGAGACCGACTACGTGGGGCACGCTTGCGCCATCATTGCCGCCACGGCCCGGCTGACTTCCACGAGGTGATCCCGGTGTGGCCAGCTTCCCGATAGCCGCACGATCACCCGGCGAGCCCGCACGATCACCTCCGCCGCCACCTTGATCAGTCGTGTCCGCCACGTGCACGCGATTCCCCCGCCCAGCGGGTCGTCCTTGCGTCGCTTGTTGAAGGACTTCCGCCGCATCGGCTCGTCGAGTGCCTCGGTCGGCAGCCCATCGGGGCCGCCAACCTCCGCCGATGTCGGTGTGGGCGCGACGACCGTCTGCCGCAATCGGACCAGCAAGTTCAACGCGGCGGCGTGCAGGTAGAGCCGGAAGAAGTTCGCCAGGAACCGATGGTCGCTGAGTCGACCGGCGTGCAGTTCGATCTTGAGCTCCTTGTTCCGGTTCTCGCTCTCCCCCCGCATCGCGTATTCGTCGTAAACCGCCTGTGGCAGCACGCGGCAGCCGGGGCGATTCGTGACCACGGCCCGCCGATTGGTCCCCCGAGCATGAGCCTCGACCTTGATGACCACCGGCCGCGGCTCGGGCCAACTCTCGGCCCGATAGTCAACCAGCCGAAAGAGCCGCTGCGGCCGGCCGGTCCGCTCGTACTCCTCGACGGCCTGCCTCAGCAACTCGTCGCTGGCCTCGCGGAGCCGCGAGTTCATGCCGATCCCGAACGTGTAGGTCAGGCCCAACTCGCGGCAGACGTCGTACATCTTCGGCACGCCCAGGCCGCTGTCACCCCGCACATGGATTTGGACATCGGGCCACGCGGCCCGCAGACGACCGGTCAGGTAACGCAGGTCGTCGTCGGCCCCGAGCGAGGCGTGGCAGGTCCCGTGCCGCAGCCCGACCAGCATGACCATGTCGTTCTCGGCGCAGGTGATGGCGATCGGCAGATATTGATACTGCTCGTAATAGCCGTGGAAGAAGGTCAGCTGCTGCTGGCCGTGAGCCGGATCATCGAAGGCATCGATGTCGAGCGTGAGATGGCGTGGCGGCTCCTGGAAGGACGCAAGGAATTGGTCGACCAAGGCGTCGCGGAGCCGCCAGAGGTCGGGGATCGCGACGGCGTTCTCGAATCGCGAAAGCGTGGGCTGGCTGGCGAGGTCGCGGTCGTCGGGTAGACGGTCGGCGAGGAGCTTGAAGACGGGATCGGACCGGAGAGTATCGTGATCGTTCTGGTCCTCGTAGTCGGCGAGGATGCCGTAGACGCGCTGGCGGACCATGCTGAGGGAGGATTGACGGGCGAGGGTGGGGTCTCGGCGATCCTCAAGGGCTGCGGCGAATCGCTCGGTGAGTCCGATCTGATCATCGAACTGACGGATGACGAGCAGGCCGGCATCGCTGGAGAGAGGAGCGGAAGCGACCTCGATTTCTATGGGGCGGGAGGGAAAGAAATCGAGTGACAAGAGCGGAACGGAGTGTAAACTCATAAAGAGGCCTCTGGGCTCGCGAGTAACGTGCTTAGTATCAACACGTTAGACGCAATCAGAGGCCTCTTTGTTTCATCCCCTCTGAATAATCCGGGTTAGCCCGTTCTGGCCGGGGCGCGGACGGTTGATCGGTGACCAATTCATCGCTTTCGACGCGATAGGTCAGCCGCATGATCTGCCCACGATCGGCTTGGTGAATGGCGTAGATCAACGAGCCATCGGGCCAGAACTCCGCAGTGACGCCCTCGCCCGTATCGATGTCGTCCTCAGTGCGAATCAGTACCCACCTGCCCAGGAGCCTCGGATCGATGGACGGGGCGTGCTTACGTCGGAAGAAGTCGAGAAACCCCATGTCTTCGCTCCCGCCGGCTCACGATCAAGCTCAGCGGACACATACCGCCGAGAATGCGCTTGAGGATACCAGAAACCGGCGCGGCGGGCCGGGTTCGCTGTATCACGAGGTTAGGCGGTCTTGGGGAGGAGGGTGCAGCCGACGACTTGCCGATCCGGCCCACTGCCGATGCCCCAACGGCC
>DAIDJI010000894.1 GCA_027451455.1 Planctomycetales bacterium
AACCAGCCCGACGAGCCGCTCGCGTAGCTTCGCCAGGATCTCAGCCCGATCGTCATCATTCAGACGGTCCTTCTTGTTCAGGGCGACAAGGACTCGCTTCCCTTCGCGGGTCATCCCGGAGATGAGACGATGATCGGCCCGCCCAACGTCCTGGTCAACGACGAAGATAAGTAGGTCGGCCCCAGCCGCCAGTTCAACCGCCTCGGCCTCGCGACGACTTCCTTCCTCTCCAGCCTCGCCCAGACCCGGCGTGTCAGTCAGCAAAAGGATGCCCTCGACCCCTTCGACGGTCTGCGTAAACGATCGGCCTGTCGGGGTCGTACCCGAGATCGGACCTGTCTCGCCAGCCGACCGGCCCAGTAACGCACGGACCATCGATGTCTTCCCCACGGGGCCGGTCCCCAGGACGACGACATGGAACCGATGCCCTCCTTGAGCGTCGCCCGGATGATCCGATCCCAGCATGGTTACGCTCCACACAACCCGAGCTCGGAACCGTCACCTTGCCTCTGTCGATTATACCGATCGCGATGATAAGAGAGGCGAGCCACGATCTGACCTGCCCCTGGCGCGACGTTTGCTTTACCGGATTCCTGGTAGGCCGGGGAAGCTGGACTTATAATAATAGGGAAACCGGTCGCGAGCGATCCTCTCCGGCCACTGCGCCGATCGCATATCCAAACGCCCCGGGAGCTAGTACCGAACGGCCGTTTAACACCCTCGGAGAATCATCCGATGTCGGACGAGGCCACCGTGTTCGAGACCCCGCAGGCTGACCCACTCCGTTCGGCGGCCGACGCCATGGCCCTGGCACTCCAGGCCGCGAAGGACGGAGCCGCCGACGCCCAGCAGCGCGTCAATGAGGCTTTACCGGCCATCAGCGGATTCGTCAGCCGGTTGACCTACACCACCTGTTATGCCGTCTCCTACGGTGTCGTCTTCCCCAGCCTGCTGATCGCTCGCGCGGTCCCGAAGGAGAACGCGATCATCCACGGGATCGTCGACGGGGCTCGCGCTGCTCGGGATGCTGTGGGCGGTCAGCAGGATCTCAGCGAGTCGGCCGAACTTCAGGATCACCCTCACATCATCGTCCCAGGCGCCGAGACGACCGGCTGAGTGTCCGCGTCGCGGATGTCCGGGTCGATGGCTCGGGTTCCACGACCATTTTTTCCCTTTTTCGAGCCTGGAATTATACTGCGCTGTACGCTGCCGGAGGAGCGATGCCCCTGGTCCTTTCGCGATCCACCGCCAGCCCGATCTCCCGGTTTCGGAGAGATCTCCAACGTCGATTTCCGGCGGGGGTCGGATCGATTCCGGCACGCCGGCCGGAGACGGGCTTTGTTCACCGCCTGCAGCGCCTCCCTCCGGAGATCGGCGTGCTCCTGATCGTGGTAGGTACGGCGGGCGTTTTGCTACCGGGTCCGGTCGGCTCGCCTTTCCTGGTCGCCGGGGGCGTGGCGCTCTGGCCCTCGGCGTTTCGCCGGGCCGAGGGATGGCTGGAACGATCCTCACCGCGTCTCTTCGCCGAAGGAATGCGACAGATGGAACGGTTCCTGGCCGATCTCGAACGCCGATATCCCGGCTCAACTCGATCGATCGTCCCCGAGCCGGATCGGAACCCCTCGCCATGAACGACAATTCTCGGAACTCCCAGCCGGAAGACTCCACACATCAGACCCCGGCCATTGTGCCGAGTTCGGAAGTGACGCCGGCCGGTCTCGCCGGTACGCTGCCGAAGGACCTCGGAGTGATGCTGGTCTCTGCCGGGGTGATCGGTGTCGTCCTTCCGGGACCGGGCGTCCCTGCGCTGGTTGCCGGGGGTCTGGTCCTCTGGCCGGGCGCCTTCGGCAAGGCCGAGCGATGGTTCCAGAAACGATTCCCCGACGCCCATCGCCAGGGAATGGACCACCTTCACCGCTTCCTCTCCGATCTCGAGCGCCGATACCCGGGTTCGACCGGATCAAATCCCCAGGCTGACGAGACCGGCCCCGAACCCCGGGGTGAATGACGCCCGATCTGGCGTCCCTCCGTGACTAAGCCGACCAGCTTTCTCGAACGATCGGCGCGCGACTTGCAACGAGGGTGTTCGCGCAGGTCGAGATCCCCACTGCGGGCGATCCGGTCGGCCATCGCGGAGCGGGATACGATCATCCCCGATCGATGGGCCGGGAAGGCGTTCGCCAGACCGACCGATCGGGGCGAAGTTGCTTGAGAAGCATAAGGTCTCGACGAGCGCGTCGTCGCCCGTCAGGTCGATGAGGAAGGTGCGCGCGGCGCGAACCGGAGTGGCCGCGTGACCAGAGAAAGTCGCTCGGTGGATCAGTAGATCAGCCGATCGACACCTCTGGGATCTCTCTCGGATCGAGGCGCCGGGTATCATGAGCATGCTGGAGAAATCGCC
>DAIDJI010000895.1 GCA_027451455.1 Planctomycetales bacterium
GACGCTCACGTTGAAACGTTTCCACCATATTCCCGGCCGGAAAAAGAAAACCGCCACGCTCGACAACGGCAGCGAATTCAGCGATTGGGAGCGGCTCGAAGAACAATCGGTCGGAGGTGTCGTAATCGGTGCTGACGGTCTCGGGGTTCGAGTTGACCATCACGACTTCATATCCGTCGGCCTTCAGCGCGAAGGCGGCCTGGCAGCAGCAATAGTCGAACTCGATCCCCTGCCCGATCCGGTTCGGACCTCCGCCAAGAATCACCACGCGGGGCTTCTCGCCAATGCGGGCCTCGTCCTCGCGCTCGTAGGTCGAGTAGTAGTAAGGCGTGACGGCCTCGAACTCGGCGGCGCAGGTATCCACCAGCTTGAAGACGGGTCGGATCCCCCGGCGCTGGCGGTCGCGGCGTACCTCGCCCTCAATCGTCCCCCAGATCGTCGCGAGTTGCCGGTCGGAGTATCCGTTTCGCTTCGCCTCCCAGATGAGTTCATCAGAGGCGTCATCCAGGCTGGCCACCTCTCGGAGCCGTCCCTCGATCTCAACCAGTTCGGCGAGGTTGGCGAGGAACCAGGGGTCGATCCCGGTGAGTTCGTAAATCTGCTCGACGGTGAACCCGGCCAGCAGGGCATGGCGGATCGCCCAGATCCGATCGGCGTTCGGCGTTGCGAGGCGAGACTTGATCTCGTGCTCGCCCGGCTGCCTGGGCGTTCCCCAGGTGTCCTTGGGGTCGCAGCCGAAGCCGAACCGGCCGACCTCCAGCCCGCGCAGGGCCTTTTGCAGCGACTCCTTGAACGTCCGGCCGATCGCCATCACCTCGCCGACCGACTTCATCTGCGTGGTGAGGACCGGATCGGCCTCGGGGAATTTTTCAAACGCCCAGCGCGGGATCTTGGTGACGACGTAATCGATCGTCGGCTCGAAGCAGGCGGGCGTTTCTCGGGTGATGTCGTTCCGGATCTCATCGAGCCGGTAACCGATGGCGAGCTTGGCGGCGATCTTGGCGATCGGGAACCCGGTCGCCTTGCTCGCCAGGGCGCTGGAGCGGCTGACCCGCGGGTTCATCTCGATCACGATCATCCGGCCGGTCTTCGGATCGACGGCAAACTGGACGTTCGACCCGCCGGTCTCCACGCCGATCTTGCGGAGGATCGCGAGCGAGGCGTCGCGCATCCGCTGATATTCCTTGTCGGTGAGCGTCTGGGCCGGGGCGACGGTGATGCTATCGCCGGTGTGGACGCCCATCGGGTCGAAGTTCTCGATGGAGCAGACGATCACGGCGTTGTCGGCGCCGTCGCGCATGACCTCCATCTCGTACTCTTTCCAGCCGATGACCGATTCCTCGATCAGGACCGAATGGACCGGGCTAAGCTCCAGCGCCCGGGTGACCATCCGGTCGAATTCCTCGCGGTTGTACGCGATCCCACCACCGGAACCGCCAAGGGTGAAGCTCGGCCGAAGGACGCAGGGCAGGCCGACGTCGTCTCGGATCCGTCGGGCCTCGTCGAGGGTATGGGCCAGCTCACTCCGGGCGTTTTCGAGGCCGATCTCCTCCATGCATCGCTTGAAAAGCTCGCGGTCCTCGGCGCGGCGGATGGCGTCGGCGGTGGCGCCGATGAGCTGGCAGCCGTGCCGGGCGAGGGCGCCGCTGTCGTGGAGGGCCAGCGCGACGTTCAGCCCGGTCTGGCCGCCGAGGGTGGGCAGGACGGCGTCGGGCTTCTCGACGGCGAGGACGCGCTCGACGAACTCGGGGGTGATCGGCTCGATGTAGGTCCGATCGGCCATCTCGGGGTCGGTCATGATGGTGGCCGGGTTCGAGTTGACCAGGACGACCTGGAAGCCCTCCTCGCGGAGGGCCTTGCACGCCTGGGTCCCCGAATAATCGAACTCGCACGCCTGCCCGATGACGATCGGCCCGGCGCCGATGATCAGGATCTTCTTGAGGTCGGTACGCTTGGGCACGGTTCTACCTGGTAGCTTGTTATTCGTAATTTGTAATTGGTAATTGGTGAACGACCCGGGGGCGATGTCGGCATTTGGGGGCCGGTAACCAATAACAAATTACCAATTACCAATAACGCATCCGAACATAACTCGGGCCGCGCACGCCCCGATTCGATGGAGGCGGCGCGGCCCGGAAAATTTCCCGATTCTAGACAGCCGAGGTTCGGTTCGGCAAGATCAGACGGGATCGAGCCCGCCGCCACTCCGTCGCCCTCCCGCCCCTCGAAGACCGCGCCGCCATCCAGATGTCGATCGACGAGATCCTCGCCTCCTTCGCCGCCCGCAAGATCAGCCGCCGCGAAGCCGGAACCTACCTCTTCGCCATCCACATCGCTTCCATCAACCTGGCCCGCATCGAGCAGTTCACCCGCCAACCCCAAAATGAGGGGTGTCCC
>DAIDJI010000896.1 GCA_027451455.1 Planctomycetales bacterium
AGCGTCCAGGGAGAACGGCCCGCGGCGCGCCATGCGCCGCTCGCGCCAGGCCCCCGAGGCGAGCGCGGCCTGCAGTTGCTCGAGCGCCGCGGTGCGCAGACGCTCAGGCTCCACCGACGCGTCAATTACCCGGTCCGCCGCGCCTTCGCTCGATGGGAGCAGATGATCGAGACCGGCATCGGCTACTACGTGAAGGGGCTCGACGGCGTCCTTCGCCACCGTGTCCTGACCGTCTGCGTCGGCTTCGGCTGCCTCTCGGTGGTCCTGGTCACGATGTGGCCGATTCTTCGCAAGGAGTTCTTCCCCGAGGTCGACGCCGGCGCCTTCGAGATGTACGTCCGGGCCAAGAGCGGCACCCGGATCGAGCTCATGGAACAGAAGATCAAGGACGTCGAGAGCTTCGTTCGCGAGGAGATCAAGAAGGCCACCGAGGAGGCCGCGAAGCACCCCGGCGTTATGGCCCGGGTCGAGGGCCTTTTCTCCAGCGGCCACCACGAGGAAGAGGGGACCGACCTTCAGCTCGTCCTCTGCGAGATCGGCGTGACCCCGGACTGGTCGGCGGCCTACACGCCCAACGCGGGACCGATGGACGCCGTCGTCAAGATCCAGCTTGCCGCCGAGCGGCACCTCTCCGCTCAGGAGTACGTCCACCTGCTCCGAACCGGGTTCGCCAGGGATTCGCGGTTCCAGGACCTGGAGTTCGCCTTCGATGCCGGCGGCATGGTCCGCTCGGCCATGAACGAGGGTAAGTCGACCCCGCTCAGCGTCCGCGTCACCGGCAAGAATCAGGCGGTCGCGCAGAAGATCGCCCAGGCGATCAAGCTACGGGTCAAGGAGATCGAAGGCGTGGTCGACCCCCGCGTCATCCAGCGAAACGACTATCCGCAGTACCTTCTGACCATCGACCGGATGAAGGCCGCTGACGCCGGGATCACCCAGGCCGACGTCATGCGGAACGTGGTCGCCGCGTTCAATTCCAGCATCTCGTTCAACAAGCACAACTTCTGGATCGACCCGGTCAGCAAGAACCAGTACTTCGTCGGTGTCCAGTACTGGGAGAAGGACATCGTCAGCATCGACACCCTGCGGAACATCCCGATCACGACCCAGAGGCCGGAGCTGCCCAAGCGGCCGATCCCGCTCTCGAACGTCGCGACGATCTCCAAGATGCCCGTTCCGACCGAGGTCACGCACTACAACATTCAGCCGACGATCGAGCTGAACATGAACGTCTACGGCCGCGACCTCGGCCACGTTTCCGACGATGTCATGGCGGTCCTCAAGGAGTTCGGCCCGGGCGAGTCCGGTCAGTCGGGTGTCTGGAAAGCCTGGGACCCGGACCTCGATCCGGGCCACCTTGCCCGTCAGGCCACCCGCAAGGACGTGACCAGGGCCAAGGGCTACTCGGCCTGGGATCCCAATAACGATGAGCACTTCGTGCTCCCCGGCTCGAAGATCGTCATGAGCGGCGAATACCTCAAGATGACCGACACGTTCAGCAGTCTCTTCAGCGGTCTGATCCTGGCCTCGCTGCTGATTTACTTCCTGATGGTCGGCCTCGACAAGTCGTTCGTCGTGCCGCTCTCGGTCATGTCGATCGTCCCGCTCTGCTTGATCGGGATCATGCCGATGCTGTACGTCACCGGCTCGGCGGTCAACGTGCAGTCGCTGCTCGGGTTCATCTTCATCATCGGCATCAAGGTCGCCAACTCGGTGCTGATGACGGACTACGCCCAGGAGCTTCGGCGGCATGAGGGACTCACGCCGACTCAGGCGATCCGGAAGGCGGCCAGCCTCCGCGTCCGGCCGATCACGATGACCGCCCTCGCGGCGTTCTTCGCCCTGATCCCCGGTGCGATGGCCCTGGAGCGAGGTTCGGAGTCGAACGCCCCGCTCGCCCGGGCGATCCTCGGCGGCCTGATGGCCGGCGAGCCCGCGACCCTCTTCGTCCTTCCGGCGGTCTACTCGCTGATCGTCAAGGACACGGCCAAGGACATCGCCGAGCGGCTTCGCCGCCAGCAGTCTCACGGCCACGGCAACGGGCATGAGGGCCACCCGCTCCCCGAGAGCGGCTGGGAACCCGACCACCCGACCGCCTGATCCGTCGAACGCTCCCTGAATCCGAACGACCCGGGACTCGTCCCCGCCCGCCGCGAATCCGGCGGGCGCGGGCGGCCCCGGGTCGTTCCTTTTCCGACCCGTCAGCCGGTTCCGATTCACTCCCGGGCCGGCGGTTCGGATAATGCAGCATAGCCAGAGGAAGCTCGGGAGACGCTCGCAGGAGATCACGATGAGCATCGGCGCCGGATCGCTTCCCCAGTCTCTCGCGCTCGGCAACGCCCGCGTCGAGGGCGTCACGTAGGCAGGCGTACGCCGCGACGTACC
>DAIDJI010000897.1 GCA_027451455.1 Planctomycetales bacterium
CTGGTCGATCGACCAAGCGGGCCCGAGGAGGGGTCTCCTGGGCCAGTTTCGATGGGTGATCGTCCGTTTCGAGGAGGTGGCGGGATTTCCGGGCGTCGGGAAATCTGCGATGCTTTTTCTTGGGCCGGGAGAATCCTGGAGAATCGCCCGCCCCACAAGGGAAACTCCAGACCATCGATCCTTCTGGCGACGTTCCATGGCTCCGTGGCCCCACCAACCCTGTCCACATCCCGATTGCGGCCACCAGATCCGCGATCTGCTCGCCGAGATGATCCCGAATGCGGACCAGTCTAGCCCGGAATTCCGGGCATTGGTCGGGCAGCGCACCGGCGGAGCGATCACGTGCCCTTATTGCCAGCAGGCTGTAGAATACGATGTGGATGCCCAATCGTTGGTTGTCTCTGCAAGGAGTCCGCTGAGATATTCGAGGGCAAAGATGGAGTGGCGTGCCAGGGATTACGGGTCTCAGAAAATCCCCCCGGACCCGACGATGACGCCCGAGCGATGGATCGCCGAAGACCGACTGATGCCCGGCGCCCTTCGCGGATACATCTATGTGGAGGACGGCCCACCATGAAGCTCACGCAGAACGAACTGGAATTCCTTTCGGCGTGGGCACGAGAGGAATGGGAGCCCGCCTGCTACCGACTGCCCGCCCATCGCCTTCAGCTCGCCCACGGCGTCCCGGGCGCCCAGCTTCTCACTTTCATCAAGGCGTGGACACAAATCGAACAGAAGAAGGACCAGGATATCCTTGAGGCCGCCCCGACCGAGGAACTCCGATGGCCCTGGGCCACGGCCGAGGGCTTCCGCGACCGACTTGCCGAGGCCGACGGCGCTCTCCATCTTCTACTCGGGCCCCGGGGATAGCGTGGCGAAGGGATCTCGGCCGGGGCGCCCGAGGTCCACGAGATCCTGGGAGAAACCCGTCGCGAGGCCGGTATTATGGCTGAGGCGGTCTTCGTTGCCCGTCATGCCGGCCTCGGTATAATGATCGCGGCGAGGCCCACGCCACGGATCGACATGGTCCATGTGGAGGAATCCCGATGGGAGAAGGCGACCGTCCTGGAAGCGGACCGAAGATGCCATCCGAGCGATTACGTGCCTTCCTGGACACGAACATCCTGCTATCCGCCTTGCGCGGGGACGAGTGGCCGAAGCGGCTCTTCACGCCGGACGCGGAGCAATATGCCCGATACGTCGTCAACCCCGTCGTGTTGCAAGAACTCCTGCTGGCGACGGCCGCCACGGCGCCCGGTGTTGACATCGACGGCGTCACCCGCCACCTGGAAATCATCGACGCGAAACTCGATGAGGATTCGGAGGTGCTGGCCCATGCGCGCGGCCTCCGCAACCAGGCCGTACATGTCAACGACCTCCTGATCCTGGGCAGCGCCCGCGATTGCGACGTGTTGCTGACCAATGACCAGGACCTGATGAATCTCGGACAGGACGCGCGGGTCAGGATGGCCACCCCCGAGCAATTCCTCCGCGGCCTGGGGGTCGTCGCGTGAGGGCCTATCTCGACACCGGCATCTTCATCGACTACCTGATCGGCCGGAGCCACGTGGGGCGCTTCCTCCGCACCACCGACCGGCGCGGTCGCGCCCCGGCGCAGCTCGGGGCCGACGCCGAGGACTGCCTGACCCGCCTCGAAAAGTTCCATTCTTCGGTGACCTCCAGCCTCACCTGCTACGAGGCCGAGGAGGCGATGTATCGAGAACTCCGTCGCCAGGCCTCCGGGGTCGCCCATGGCGCCCAGTTCGTCGTCCCCGCTGCACGAGTGGTCATGACGCAGGCCCTGATGATTATCGATCGCTTCCATATCCATCTGGCCGACCTGACCGCCCAGGTCGTGCGGTCGCAATGCCGGAATATCGACCTCCAGATGCGGGGCGTCCGTGCCGCCGATGCCCTGCACGTCACCACGGCGCTGGCCGAAGGCACAGACATCCTCATTAGCGCCGACGACGACGTGATCTCGCTCGACAGTATCTTCCAGGCCGCCTCGGGCGCCCCGCTTCGTTGCGTCGATACGGATGTCGCCCGGACGCTCCTGTGAAGCGGCCTTCCCCGTGTTCGGAATCGGCTCGACAGAACGATAGAAGTGGCCTCACGGCCGCTTGTACGACGTGAAGACCGACGCATGAGGCGCCGTCAGGCGCTCAAGGGCCTCGACATCGGCCGGATCCATCGGCTCGAACTCACGGGCGATCCGGGCGTTTTGCTCGACCTCCTCGACCGTCGAACAGCCGATCACCACCGTCGAGACGCCCGAGAGGTTCAACACGTACGACATCGCGGCCTCGGCCGGTAGCCCGGCGCGCGGGAGCATCCCCGCGGCGTAAACCTTCATCCCGATCACGCCCATTCCCCGCCGCG
>DAIDJI010000898.1 GCA_027451455.1 Planctomycetales bacterium
CGAGAATGGACTCAAGGATCAGGCGATCGCCCATGATTCCGAGGTCGTCCGGCTGGATCCGTCCCGCGACTCGGCCTGGCGTCATCTCGGCTACAGGAAGCAGGGGCATCGGTGGATCAAGCCCGAGGAGGTCGCCGCCGACCGGCTCGAGGCCGAGCGTCAGAAACACGCCGACCGGCAGTGGCGGCCGAAGCTCGAACACATCCGCGATGGCCTCGATAGTCGAGACCCCGCGCGTCGGGCTCGGGCCGAGCAGGCCGCGCGCGAGGTCACCGATCCGCGCGCCGTCCCGATGATCTGGGCCGTGATGCTCCGCGGGAGCGACCGGTCTCGGATGACCGCCCTCCAGATGTTCGGCCAGATTGACGGTCCCCAGGCTTCCAACGCGCTGGCCTCGCTCGCCGTGATCCACCCCTCGGCCGAGTTCCGGGCCCGGGCCACGGAAATCCTGGCCCGCCGCGACCCGCGCGACGTGATCGGCCGCCTGATCGGCCTGGTCCGCCGGCCGTTTCGTTACGAGGTCCGCCCGGTCAACGGCCCCGGAACCGACGGCGTTCTCTTTGTCGACGGCGAGCGGTACAACATCTATCGAGAATATCAGGACCCGGCGATCCAGCCGTTCGCGATTCCGCCGCGTCTCTTCGCCCCTTCGGTCCCCTTCGACCCGTACAGTCCCCAGAACATGGCGCTGGCGTTCGCGGCGATGACCGGTACCAACGTCACGCCGATGTCGCTCACCCCGGGCGCGGCTCAGCAGGCGGGACGGGCGATCGCGGCCAGTCCGTCCAACGTCGGCGGCATCCTCAAGGGCGCCGCTTCCTCACCATCGGCCGCCGCCGGTGCCGGCGGATTCGTCTACGATGCGCTCGCCGCCGCCGCCTATCGGGATCTCCAGATCGCCGAGGAATACCGGCAGATTCAGCAGGTCGGCCAGGCGCTCCAGCAGAAGCTCCAGCGCGACGTTCAGACCGTCGAAGCCACAAACCTCCGCATCCGCCAGAACAACGCTCGCGTCCTTCCCGTTCTGGGCCTGCTCACCGGCCAGGATTTCGGCTCCGAGCCCGAGAAGTGGCGCGCCTGGTGGACCGACCAGCTTGGATACGTTTATCAGTCGAGCGATCCGGCCAGCAAGCCGACCTTCACCGAGACGCTCCGGGTGCAGACCCCCTTCCAGGTCGGCACCACCCACTCCGCCTGCTTCGGCGCAGGGACGCTCGTCCTCTCGCTTCGAGGCCCGAAAACGATTGAGTCGATCGAACTTGGCGACCGTGTCCTCGCTCAAGACCCAACCACCGGCGAGCTGGCCTTCCGCGCGGTCGTCGCCGTCCACCGGAACCCGCCGGCGCCGACGTTCCGGGTCGCGATCGACGGCGAGACCGTCGTCGCGACCGGAATCCATCGCTTCTGGAAATCCGGCCAGGGCTGGACGATGGTTCGCGACCTCAAGGCCGGCGACCGGCTGAGGCTCCTTGGCGAGTCGGCCGTCGTCCGATCAATCGAGCCTGATGCCGATCAGCCGGTCTACAATCTCGATGTCGACGACGACCGCGATTTCTTCGTCGGCTCGAAGGGCCTGCTCGTACACGACTTCAGCTTCGTGCAGCCCGTTTCGAATCCCTTCGACCGCCCGCCCGATCTCCACGAGATCGCCGCCCCTTCGGCGCCTCGCTCGATGCTTGGGCCGAAGGGACGTCCATCAGGCCCGCGATGACCGGTCAGGCGTTCGCCGTCGCCCGGACGGGGTTGAAGGTGAACCGGCCAACAACCGGATCCCAGCCGATCTCGACGGCGTCGCCCGCGGCCACCTTCTGCTCCAGCAAGGCCGAGGCGAGTGGATTCGCGAGCCGCTGCTGAATCACGCGCTTCAGCGGGCGAGCCCCATAGGCCGGGTCGAATCCCTCCTCGGCGAGGCGAGTCCGCGCCTCGTCGGTGATCCGGAGCGTTAGCCCGGCCTCCGAGAGCTGCGCCTCCAGCCGTCGAAGCTGGATGCCGACGATCTCCGAGAGCTGCTCCATCCCCAGCGGATGGAAGATGATCGTCTCGTCGATCCGGTTGAGAAACTCCGGGAGGAACGCCGATCGCAGGACGTTTTGAACCTCGCGCCGCATGCGCTCCTCATCGCCCGACTCGGCCAGTTCAGCGATGACATGGCTGCCGAGATTGCTCGTCATGATGATCACCGTGTTCCGGAAGTCGACCGTCCGGCCCTGGCCATCGGTCAGCCGGCCATCGTCGAGGACCTGGAGCAACACGTTGAAAACATCGCGATGCGCCTTCTCGATCTCGTCGAGCAGGACGACCGAGTAGGGGCGGCGTCGGACGGCCTCGGTGAGCCGGCCGCCCTCCTCGTAGCCGACGTAGCCCGGAGGAGCCCCGATCA
>DAIDJI010000899.1:0-283 GCA_027451455.1 Planctomycetales bacterium
GCGGGGCACTGGCAGGAAATTCTGAACTCCGACGCCACGCTTTATGGCGGGAGCGGGCAGGGGAACATCGGCGGCGTTTACACCACGCCGGTCGGCTGGCACGGGCATTTCCAGTCGCTCAACCTGGGCTTGCCGCCGTTGGGAATGATCGCGCTTACGTGGGCCGGCCGCCGGGGTTAGATCGCCTGGAGGGCGGGCTCAGCCGTCGACCTCGCGATCCCAGAGGGGATGCGCCGACGCATCGCGGCTCCCGAGGAGAAATCCGCCGTCGCTCGCGGCCCGC
>DAIDJI010000899.1:293-2377 GCA_027451455.1 Planctomycetales bacterium
ATCTGCGATCGCCCGGCCGTCGAGCGGCGGGTTGACCTCGTCCGGGTGCTCATGGCGTGGTCGAAGCGGCTCCTCGGGCTCGAGGTCTCTGAAGTTGCGGACCATGACGATGACCATGATGATCCAGAAGAGAAAACGAATCGCTTCCATTTTCCCCCTCCCTGCTGCGAGCCGGGAATCGCGGACCGATGGATCGTCTCGGGAAGGCATTCGGTTGGTCGGGCGAATTATTCGGAGAGAGCGCGGATTCGTCCGAGTTGACGGGACGTTCTTCCTCTACCTGAAAACGCCGAGCGGAGATCGATGAACGCGAAGTTCGACCCAGGCGCTCTCTCCGAAAGCCATGCGACGCGATTTCGCGTCTGGGCTCCGACATCCGAACGCGTGGAGGTCGTCGCCTGGGGATCGGGGGCACCGAAACATTCGTTCGTTTTGACGCGATCGGTCGATGGGACGTTCTCAGGCACCTCGACGGACTTCCGGCCAGGCGACCGCTACGGCTATCTCCTCGACGGCGAGGGCCCCTACCCCGATCCGGCCTCGCGATACCAGCCCGATGGTGTGCGCGGTCCCTCCGAGATCGTCGATCCGTCGGCCTTTGCCTGGACGGATGACGGTTGGGCCGGGATCGATCGCGACGATCTGATTGTCTACGAGTTGCACGTCGGGACGTTTTCGCCCGAGGGGACCTTCGCCGGCGCCGCTGAGCGGCTGCCCGAGCTGGCGCGGCTGGGCATCACGGCGATCGAGCTGATGCCGGTCGGCGATTTTCCCGGGAGGTGGAACTGGGGATACGACGGAGTCTCGCTGTTTGCGCCGGCGCGGTGCTACGGGCGCCCCGACGACCTGCGCCGGCTCGTGAACCGGGCCCACTCGCTCGGGATGGCCGTGCTCCTCGACGTGGTTTACAACCACTTCGGCCCCGACGGCTGCTCGCTGATGCGGTTCAGTCCGTCGTATCTTTCGGATCGACACCGGACGCCCTGGGGCCCGGCGGTGAACCTCGACGGGCCGGAGAGTCCGATGGTCCGGGCCTTCTTCATCGAGAACGCGCTGCACTGGATCCGCGAATATCACATCGACGGCCTTCGGCTCGACGCGACCCACGCGATGATCGACGAGGGCCCGCGCCACTTCCTGGCCGAGCTCTCGGCGACAGTTCGCGAACAACCATCAAATCGGCCGATCCACCTGATCGCCGAGGACCACCGCAACCTGGCGTCGATGCTCCGCCCCGAATCCGAAGGAGGATGGGGACTCGATGGTCTCTGGTCGGACGACTTCCACCACCAGCTTCGCCGCCTGCTGACTGGAGACGACGATGGCGTTTATCGCGACTTCGCCGGGACGACCGCCGACCTCGCCACGACGATCGAGCGCGGATGGTTTTTCACCGGGCAGTTCTCGATCCACCGGAGCAAGCCGCGCGGGACCGATCCTTCCGGCCTGCCCCTTCGAAGCCTGGTCTTCTGCATTCAGAATCACGATCGGATCGGCAACCGGGCGATGGGCGATCGGCTGAATCACCGGGTCGATCCGGCGACCTATCGCGCGGCCGCGGCGCTCCTGCTGCTCGGGCCCGAGACGCCGCTCCTTTTCATGGGGCAGGAATGGGCAGCCTCGTCGCCGTTCCTGTACTTCACCGATCATGAGCCGGAACTCGGGCGTCGGGTGCGCGAGGGGCGGCTCCGCGATTTCCAATCGTACCGGGCCTTCCAGGAGCCGGGGGCGCCCGACCGCATCCCCGATCCCCAGGCCGAGTCGACGTTACTCGCCTCCCGGCTCGACTGGTCGGAGATTGACCGCGAGCCGCACGCGTCAATCTGGCGGCTCCATCGCGACGGGATCGCGCTCCGGCGCTCGGAGCCGGTCCTTCGCGCGTTTGATCGGACGACGTTCCGGGCCGTCGCGCCGGACGAGGACTCGATCGTGCTTCGATACGCCCACGATCGTTATCTCGTGATCGTCGCGTGCCGGCTGCGCGGATGCGGTCCGGTGATCGTGCCCGATCACCTGATCGGCGAGGCGCGGGATGCGGTCCCCGAGGTGCTTTGGACCACCGAGGATACTGGCTATACCTCGGA
>DAIDJI010000900.1 GCA_027451455.1 Planctomycetales bacterium
GCACCAGGCCCCGGATCGCCACCCGGCCAGCGAGTGTATAAGCCCACGAGAGCGCCGACGAGCGGTCTCCCATCGCCTTTATCGCGGTGTCCGAAAGGCAGCGATCTCGGGCCCGGAGGGCTGCCTCGCGCAGGCCCTCTGAGATTTCGGGTGCGCCCAGCCGGTCGGAGAGGAGCTGGTGCAGCGCGGCCGAGTGATCCACCCTGCGCCCGACCGAGAGGGTCATCAGCTCGTTGGCCCCCTCGCCGATCCGGAGCATCCGGCAGTCGCGGAGGATCTGCGCAGCGGGGTTGTTCTCCATGTATCCCCGGCCGCCGAGGACTTCGACCAGGTCGTCGGAGGTTTCCCAGAGGGCATCCGAGGCCACGATCTTGGCGATCATGCAGGCTTCCTCGGCGGGATAGGTTCCCGCGTCGAGGGCCTCGACCAGCGGGGCCATGAGCGCCTCGACGGTCGCGATCCGGATGGTCGCTCGTCCGACCAACTCGCGGGCGATTGGGCTGTCGATCAGGCGGCCGGTCGAGACCATTCGCCGCCCGGCGTATCGGGCCATCATCGAGGCGCATCGCTTCATCCCGCCGAGGCTCAGCACGCCCATGCAGAGCCGGGCGATCAGGAGCGCCTCGTCGGCCACCTCCATTCCCTTGCCGACCTCGCCGAGCAGGTGCTCGGGTCCGACCTCGACATCCTCGAAAAAGAGGCTGTTTTGCATGATGCTCCGGACGCCCATGGTCAGGCTCTCAGGCCCGACGCGAAGGCCCGGCATCCCCTGCCGAACGACGAAACCGGTGACCTGACCCAGCCGCCCCGCCTCACCCACCGTTCGCGCGAAGACACTGACGATGCCCGCCCAGCCCGAGGCGTTCCACCGCTTCGCCCCCCGAATTCGCCAGCCGCCCCGGCCGTCGGGAGTGGCCGTCGTTTCCAGGTTCGGCAGGTTCGAGCCAGCCACGGGCTCCGTCAAACAGAACGCCGAAAGCTCGCGCCCACTTGCCAGAATCGGGAGAAGCTCGGCCCGCTTCGACGGGGTCGCATACCCCATGATCGGCCGGATCCCATTGGCGTTGTGGATGAAGACCAGCGAGGCCAGGCTCAGATCGATCGCCGAGAGCTGCTCCAGCACCCGGAAAAAGTCCACGTATCGAAGCGCCAACCCTCCGAATGCCTCGGGGATCTGCATCCCGAGCACACCCCGGTTGCCCAGATCAAGGATCACGTAGGGCGGAACACATCGCCGCTCGTCGAACAGCCGCGAATCAATCCGGACCTCTGCGTAGGCCCTTAGCCATTCCATCAACGCGTCAGCCCGCCGCCGGCTTACAGCGGCCGCCGCCGGCACGGGTGCGTGAATCGGTTTCATCGCTGGATGCCTCCCTTGGGTGCGTTCGGATCTGGTTCGATGCCGCGGGCCCATGGCCCCTCGGATACCATTCCCTGCCATCCTTGCAGGGGACTGCGATGATGTGGATTTGATTTCATTATAAAATTAGCCTACATATTAAGTTATCGAAAAAGTTGAGCCTACATAAAATATTCGGTTTGCCTGTCGTTTCGTAAACTTTTCGAGTTCAAGGACTCGCCGCCGCGAACGGGGTGGTGGGGTCAGGGCATCCGGACGTTCTGGATGCGGGTGGCGCCGGCGATCCAGCTTGCGAGGACGTCGGGAGAGTTGGGATCGAGCATCCGGGCGCACTCGTGGCGGCGGATCTTGCCGCTGGCGGTTTTCGGCAGGCTCCCCCGGGCGAGCAGGACCGCGGCGTGAATGGAGACCTCGTGCTCCTCGGCGACGGCGCGGCGGATGGCTTCGAGGAGACGGGCGGTGTCGGCGTGGGTTGGGAGGGCACCTCGTTCGACCTCAGCGGCGACGGCCAGGCGTTCCTCGCCGTCGATCGAGACCGGGAACGCCGCGACGCCCGAGGGGCGGATGTCCGGGTCGCACTGCTCGATGGTCCACTCGATGTCCTGGGGCGCGTGGTTGGCGCCCGCGACGATGATGAGATCCTTGATCCGGCCAGTCAAATAAAGCTCGCCGTTGCGAAGAAATCCCAGGTCGCCGGTGCGGAGATAAGGTCCCTCGCCGGACCCCTCGATCGTGGCTCGGAAGGTCTCGTCGGTCTCGCGGTGACGACGCCAGTAGCCGAGGGCGACGCTTGGGTCGCGGAGCCAGACCTCGCCGATCTCGTTGGGGCCGCGGCGGACGCGGGTCTCTGGGTCGACGATCGCAAGGTCGAACTGGCCGACCACCGGGCCGCAGCTCGTGACCTCGCGCACGTTTCCCGCGTCCGGAGTGGCCTCGACAACCCGCCCCTCGGCGAGTGCTTCGGCCTGGAATCGGCCGATTTTCGGCTCGATCGAGGGTGAGGAGCACGAGACCA
>DAIDJI010000901.1 GCA_027451455.1 Planctomycetales bacterium
GATTGCGCCTCCCTGGCCGATCGGTGTCAGTGCGGCAGGGTCGTTCTCGGCGGTGTCACCCGAGAACACGTCGTTGGGCCCTGCGCCGCTACCGACCGAGTCGTGGGCAACCCGCGCCCGATACATCCCGGGCCAGGTCTGGTGCCCAGCCCACGTCGACCGGAACGATGTGAATCCGCGTGCCCTGAGCCGGCTCGTCCCGTCCAACGGCCTGATCGGATGCCACTCCGCCGACGGCAAGATGATCCTGGCGACCGCCTGGGAGCCGTATCAGGAACTCTTCCAGGGAGTCATCGTCTGCCTCCACTCCGACTTTCGCATCGGCGGCCTCGCGCCCGGTGAGTCGAAGCCGATCCGAGGCAAGATCTACCTGCTCGAAGCCGACATCCCCACACTCCTCGATCGCTATCGGAAAGACTTCCCGGAGCACCAAAATCGCCATCCCTGATCGCCGAGACCAGCAGCGACCCGCCCGGTTCCCCCGATCGATTGGGATTTACAGCACCCGCGGTCTCCAACAATAATTCAACTCGTCGCGGGAATCGTCCCGGATCGGGCGACGGCTACCGTTCGAGGAAGTGTGTGAGTGCGGCTATGAGCATGTTTCGTGTTGTTGTTGTGCTGATGGTCGTCCTCGGCATCTCCGGCCGGGGTCGGGCCGACGATCGGCCGACGTTCGAGCGAGACATCCGCCCGATTTTCAAGGCGTACTGCTTCGGCTGCCACGGGGCTGGCGAGAAGCTTGAAGGGGGTCTTGACCTGCGGCTCCGGCGCTTTGCGGTCCGGGGTGGGGAAAGTGGGACAGCGATCGAGCCGGGCGACCCCTCGGCGAGCTTCCTGCTGCTGCGAATCAGGGATGGCGAGATGCCGCCGGGGGAGAAAAAAGTCCCGCGGAGTCTCGTGGAGTCCATTGAGCGTTGGATCGCCGCCGGCGCGTCCACGCTCCGCCAGGAGCCCGACTCGCTTCCTCCCGGCATCGAGATCACCCCGGAGGAGCGGGCGTTCTGGGCCTTCCAGCCGATCCGAAGGCCGGAGCCGCCTCCGGTCAGGCCCGGCGATCGCGCCCGGACACCGATCGACAGGTTCCTGCTGGTGAAGCTCTGCGAGCGCGGGCTCTCGTTCGCGCCGGAGGCCGACCGTTCCACCCTCATTCGACGGGTGAGCATGGACCTCACCGGGCTGCCGCCCTCCCGCGAGGAGATCGACGCCTTCCGCGCCGATGCGTCGCCCGATGCCTACGAGCAGATGGTCGATCGCCTGCTGGCCTCGCCGCGATACGGCGAGCGTTGGGCACGACACTGGCTCGATGTCGCCGGCTACGCCGACTCTGATGGCAACGGCAACGACGACACGCCAAGGCCCTACGCGTACAAGTATCGCGACTACGTCATCCGAGCCATCAACCGGGACACGCCGCTCGATCGGTTCCTGGTCGAGCAGATGGCTGGCGACGAACTGGTCCCGCGCCCCTGGAAGGAATTGTCGCCCGAGCAGGTCGAGACGCTGGCTGCGACCGGGTTCCTCCGGACGGCCGTCGACGGGACCTCGACCGGTTCCAGTGACGAGGCCCTGGCCGCCAATCAGGTCGTTGCCGACACGCTCCAGATCGTCGGTTCGACCTTCCTGGGGCTAACCGTCGGGTGTGCCCGGTGCCACGACCATCGTTACGATCCGATCCCGCAATCCGACTACTATCGCCTCCGTGCGATCTTCGAACCGGCCCTCGACCCGCAGCACTGGCGACGGCCCGTTCAGAGGCTGGTCTCACTCGCCACCGACGCGGACCGCGCCCGGTCGTCGCAGATCGAGACCGAGGCCCAGCGGCTTCAGAAGGCACTCGACGAGAAGACGCAAAAGCTCGTGGCCGTCGCCCTGGAGAAGGAGCTGAAGAAGTTCCCCGAAGGACCGCGTGAACAGCTCCGAGAGGCACTCCGCACTCCGCCCGATCGCCGGACCGCCGAGCAAAAGGCCCTGCTCGCCGCGAACCCCAGCGTCCTCATCAGTCCGGGCACGCTCTACCAGTATGATCCCGCCGCGGCCGAGGAACTTAAGAAGGACAGTGCAGCCATCGCGGCCCGCCGCGCCGAGAAGCCCGTCGAGGACTTCGTGAGTGTCCTCGACGAGGGCATCGGCGCCCCGCCGGTGACGCACATCCTCCACCGTGGCGATCACCGCCAGCCGACCCGGGCCGTTGCTCCGGGCGATCTGACCATCGCGGCGCCCGAGGGAAGCCGCTTCGAGATCCCGGCCGACGATCCCGGCCTGCCGACCTCGGGCCGTCGGCTCGCCTACGCCCGCCACCTGACCAGCGGCCGTCATCCGCTCGTGGGCCGGGTGCTCGTCAACCGGATCTGGCTCCATCACTTCGGGCGCG
>DAIDJI010000902.1 GCA_027451455.1 Planctomycetales bacterium
TGCTCATGGTGGCGGCCGCCCGGCATGCCGGCGCCGACGCCAAGGCGAGTTGGCTGTGGCTTCTCGGCTATTTCGTCATCCTGACCTTGGGCGAGCTCTATTTGTCGCCGATCGGCCTCTCGCTGGTGAACAAGCTGGCGCACCCGAAGGTCGCCTCGCTGATGATGGCGAGCTGGTTCCTCTGCACGGCCGCGGCGAACTACCTCGCCGGGATCATGGAGGAGACGGTCAAGGGCTACGACCTCAACCTCTGGGTTTTCCTGGGCGTCTGCGCGTTCGTCCCCGGGCTCCTGATGCTGGCACTCACGCCGGTTCTGGTGAAGATGTCGCACGGGCGCGACTGACCGACGAGCCAACCCGAGACGGGAGATTCTCCATCGTGTTCAAGATCGGATTTCTCGCGGTACTTTGTTTCCTCATGCTCGCGGCCCCGCTCTTCGCGGCCGGGCGGGCGATGACCGTGGATGATCTGCTGGCCGTCAAGGGGGTCGCCGATCCTCAGCTTTCGCCCGACGGCTCGATGGTCGTCTATGTCGTCTCGGAGCTCGATCGCTCCACCGAGAAGACGAACAGCGGTTTGTGGATGGTTCCCGCGTCGGGCGGCGAGCCGAAACGCCTGACAACCACCCCCGGGACCAACAACCAGCCGCGCTGGAGCCCCGATGGAAAGACGATCGCGTTCGTCTCCAGCCGGGGCGGGTCGTCGCAGGTCTGGCTTCTGCCGGTCAACGGCGGCGAGCCTCGCCAGGTGACGAAGCTCCCGATCGACGTCTCGGGCCCGCTCTGGTCGCCGAAAGGGGATCGGATCGCCTTCACGGCCGAGGTCGACCCGGGGCAGTCCCCCGAGCAGACCGCCGCGAAGGACAAGGAAAAGGAATCGGCCAAAAGCAAGGTGCGCACCTATGATCGGCTGATGATCCGCCACTGGAACGCCTGGGACGAGTCGAAGCGGAGCCACCTGTTTGTGGCGGACGTTGAGACCGGCGAGGCGCGCGACCTCACGCCGAAGCTCGACGTGAACACGCCGCCGGCGCCGTTTGGCGGGTCGTCGGATTACACCTGGTCGCACGACGGCAGCGAACTCGCCTTCACCGCCGAGCCGATCCACGATCACGCCTGGTCCACGAATACGGATATCTGGACCGTCCCCGCCGAGGGGGGCGAGCCTCGCAATCGGACGGAATCCAGCAAAGGAGCCGATGGCCAGCCGGCTTACTCTCCCGACGGCAGGTGGCTGGCTTATGTGAGCCAGGCGCGGGCGGGGTTCGAGGCCGATCAGTGGGTGCTGAAGGTCCTCGATCGGGCGTCGGGGAAGGCTCAAGAGCTGACGAAGGAACTCGATCGGCCAGTCCTCGCGTTCGCCTGGGGATCGAGGCCCGACGAGATGTTTGCCGTCATCGACGATACGGGAACCGAG
Source organism: Planctomycetales bacterium (assembly GCA_027451455.1). GTDB lineage: Bacteria > Planctomycetota > Planctomycetia > Isosphaerales > Isosphaeraceae > JAKAUH01. Next base: position 1,418 of record DAIDJI010000902.1, read on the forward strand.
CCGATCGTCGCGCTCAACGTCAGGCCCGACGCGCCGGCGAAAGTGAGGCGCCTTGTCACCGGCGGAGTGCAATCCGGCCTGATGGTCGACGCGAAGGCCGGCAAGATGGTCTTCACCCGTCACAACGCCTCGGCACCGGCCGAGGTCTTCCTCGCGAACAGCGACGGATCGGGACTGACCCCGCTTACCCACCACAACGCCCAACTTCTGGCACCGCTCGACCTGCCGAAGGTGGAGGGCTTCTCGTTCCAGGGAGCCGACGGCGACGAGGTCCACGGCTGGGTGATGAAACCGCCGGGATACGAGGCGGGGAAGAAGTACCCGGTGGCCTTTTTGATCCACGGCGGTCCGCAGGGCGCCTGGCACGACGAATGGCACGCGCGCTGGAATTACCAGATGTTCGCGGCTCCCGGCTATGCCCTGGTCGCGATCAATCCGCGCGGCTCGACCGGCTACGGCCAGAAGTTCACCGATCAGATCAGCCAGGACTGGACGGGCAAGGTCTACGACGACCTGATGAAGGGCCTCGATCACGCGCTGAAGACGTATGACTTCCTCGATGACAAGCGGATGGCGGCACTCGGGGGCTCGTACGGCGGGTTCATGGTCAACTGGATCGCCGGGCATTCCGACCGCTTCCGGGCGCTGGTGAGCCACGCCGGGGTGTTCGAGCTGACGAGCATGTACGGGACGACCGAGGAATTGTGGTTCCCCGAGTGGGAGTACGGCGGCCCGCCCTGGGAGAAACCCGAGCACTATCGCGAGCGCAGGGATGCAAGGCCATCGAACCCCCATCCCATCGAGTCCCCCTTAGCACTTCTGCAAGTCCTTGAGGAAGGCCTAGATTAGAATAGGCCCAACGTTAAAGAAATGTCAATTGGTAGGGTAGCTCCTATGCCTAACCAAATAGACGCCAAAGTTCCTACTAGGAAGACTGCAGTTGCAACTGGTCG
>DAIDJI010000903.1 GCA_027451455.1 Planctomycetales bacterium
GTCGGCACGCGCTACCTCTTCCGGCTCGGCGGCCCGAACGGCCCGCTGCGGCCCGATCCCGCCTCGCGATTCCAGCCCGAAGGGCTCGACGGCCCCTCGGAGGTCGTTGATCCCTCGGCCTTCCGATGGACCGACGGCGACTGGCCGGGGCTCCGCTCGCCCGAGGGTCAGGTCCTTTACGAACTGCATCTCGGCACCTTCACGCCCGAGGGAACGTGGGCCTCGGCCATCGAGCAACTCGCCTACCTGGCCGACCTCGGCGCCACGGTCATCGAGGTCATGCCGGTCGCCGAGTTCCGTGGCAAATTTGGCTGGGGTTACGACGGCGTCCTCCCATTTGCCCCGTTCTCCGGCTACGGAACACCCGACGACTTCCGACGCTTCGTCGACCGCGCCCACTCGCTCGGCCTCGCCGTGATCCTCGACCTCGTCTACAACCACCTGGGCCCCGGCGGCGAGATGTTCGGCGAGTTCTCCGACGACTTCTTCTCAAAGAAACATAAGTCGGAGTGGGGCGACTCGCCGAACTTCGACGACGAGGGCTGCGGACCCGTTCGCGACTTTTTCACCGCCAACGCCGCCTACTGGACCGACGAGTTCCACCTCGACGGCGCCCGGATCGACGCCACGCAGTCGCTCTACGACACCGGCCCCGACCACATCGTCGGAGCCATCGCCCGGCGAATGCGCGAGGCCGCCGCCAACCGTCCTCTTCTGATCGTCGCCGAGAACGAGTCGCAGCACGCCCGATTCTTCCGCGACCCAAAACGCGGCGGACTTGGTTACGACATGGTCTGGAGTGATGACTTCCACCACGTCGCCCGGGTCGCGACCACCGGCCACCGCGAGGGATACTTCGGCGACTACCTCGGATCGCCCCAGGAACTGGTCTCGGCTCTCCGGCGCGGGTGGCTCTACCAGGGGCAGTGGAACCTCCGACAGGGCAAGCGGCGCGGGACCCCTACGCTCGACATCCCACCCTGGGCGTTCGTCACTTACCTTCAGAACCACGATCAGATCGCCAACACCGGGACCGGCCGCCGACTCCACGAGCTAACCTCGCCCGGCCGGTTCCGCGCCGTCACGGCGATGCAACTCCTCGGCCCGGCCACGCCGCTGCTCTTCCAGGGCCAGGAGTGGTCGGCCTCAACCGTCTTCCAGTATTTCAGCGATCAGGAACCCGCAAAGGCCGACGAGATGGACCGCGGCCGGAAGCAGTTCCTCAGCCAGTTCCTCAACCTGGCGACACCCGAGATGCAGCGCAGGATCGCTCATCCGGCCGATCGATCGACATTCGAACATTCCAAACTTGATCCGACCGAGCGCGACCGGGGCCCGCATGCCGAATCCCTCACACTGCATCGCGACCTGCTCCGTCTTCGCCGCGAGGATCGCACGATCCGCGAAGGGTGCCGCGCTGGCGGAGTCGACGGAGCCGTGCTCGGACCCGAGGCGATCGTCCTCCGATGGTTTGATCCCTCGGGCCAGGGCGAGGACCGCCTCTTACTGGTGAACCTGGGGACCGAGCTTCATCTCCCCGTCGTCGCCGAGCCGCTGCTGGCCCCGCCTGAGGGCCTGCGCTGGCGGATCCTCTGGTCGAGCGAGGACCCACGCTACGGCGGATCAGGATCGGCCGAGCCCGAGACTGAGGAGCACAACTGGCGCCTCCCCTCGCATGCGGCCCTCCTTTTGCGGCCAGCCCCGAGCGAGGCCGACGAACACCGCGATTCGCCCGGCACCGCCTGATGTGACCGCGACGGAGCCAACCCATGCCCAACCTTATCCGAACCATCGACGACCCCTGCCAGCTCTCGCCCGAGCAGGGCAGCCCGGCCGACGCCGAGGACCTGCGCGAGTGGATCCTCACCAACGGACTCGGCGGCTACGCCTCGGGAACGCTTTGCGGATTGCTCACCCGCCGATATCACGGCCTGCTCATCGCCGCACTGCCCGCCCCGCTCGGCCGGACAATCCTGCTCAACCAGCTTGTCGAGCGGCTGATCTACGCCGACGGCCGATCGGTCGCGATGGGCACCGAGAGCCTCGCCGGTCGACCCGCGCGCCGGGCCGAGTGCCGGATCGATTCGTTCCGGATCGACGCCGGATTGCCCGTCTGGCGGTTCGATTGCGGTGACTTCCTCCTGGAGAAGCGGCTGGTGATCCCGCACCTCCAGAACACCGTTTACCTCGCCTACCAGGTTGTCGAGGGCGGATCAAAGGGCCTCCGAATTCAGCTTCGTCCCCTGGTGCATTTCCGATCGCACGACGCAGCCGTCGACACGCCCCATCCCGGTCCCTACCGCTTCACCGCCTGGGACGGCCGTTATGAGGTCTCGGTCGCCGGACCCATTCCACCGCTCCGGATGGTC
>DAIDJI010000904.1 GCA_027451455.1 Planctomycetales bacterium
ACAGCGCCACTTCCTGAAAAGCATCCTCGGCGGCGTCTACCCACAGGTCGTAGAGCGCGCGCAGCGAGTCAACCTGCCGCCCAGGCTCGGAACGCTCGGCAAGTCGGGATTCGAGACGCTCGGCGGCCAGGCGACCGGCGTGCAGGTCACGCAGGTGGCCACCGGCACCAGCACGACGCTCAACGCGGCGATCCCCAACGGCGGCGACGGGATCAAGGTCGACGGCAGCGCCCATAACATCGCGATCGGGGGGTTCCAGCCGTCGGTCGAGCCGAACAACACGCTCTCGTCGAACCTCGGGTACGGGGTCGAGGTGGCGGGTCACGCGCGCGGCATCTCGATCTTCCACTCGAACATCGGGACGACCAGCGGCCTGCAAATCGATCCCCTCCCGAATGCGAAGGGGGGGATCCTGATCGGCCCCGGGACGTCGGGGGTGACGGTCGGCGGCCCGACGTCGCCGTTCCAGGACGTGATCGAGTACAACGCCGGGGCGGGCGTGACCATCCGTTCGTCGAAGGGCGACCGGGTGGCCGGCTCGACGATCGGCCACAACACCGGCGACGGCCTGACGCTCATCAAGGCCCGGCAGACGACGATCGGCGGGCCGCTCGGCTCCGGCCTGGGGAACCTGATCGCCTCCAACGGCGGATACGGCCTGACGGCCGCAGGCGCCAGCAACGGCTCGGTGGTCCAGGGCAACACGATCGCGGGCAACACCCTGGGCACCGTCAATATCAGCAGGGCCCGCGGCCTGACCTACATCCCTTAAGCTTCCCCGGCCCGATCACTTCGGCAAGGAAGAAGCTCAGGTCGGACAGGCCGGAACGCCTGTCCGACCTGATGGCCGCCGGAATCACCAGCGCTGGATTTACCACGAAGTGGATGCAGGCCAGGGCTAGATTCGAGGGCTCGACATCGCCCTGGTGCTGGTCGGCGATGATGTGATCGACCTGGTTGATACGCGTTGCGTCTCGGTTTATCTCGACCGTCTTGAATCCTTCCTTGCATCCATATCCGGTCGTGTCGGGAGGACCCCGATAGCCATTCGGGTCGGGTCGTCGGTAAAATGAAGGGTCGAACCGATCGCTGGAGGGTTGTGTCCGCTCCGGTGGGGTTCGTCCTGGTCCCTGGTCCCAGGAACATCCGCCGAAGGGGTGATCTGGCCCGGACCCTCTCGGCACACCGGAAGAATGGAATGGTCGAGCAAAACCCGACGAACAGCCTGCCCGTTTCGGAAACCACCACCCCCCGACGCACGCGGTCGCTCCGCACCCGAGACTCCCACGAGTTCCAGGACGAGGTTCCGCACCACGCCACCGACCGCCGAGAGCCGAACCGGATGGGGATCGCGCTGGAGCACGCCAGGCGCTGTGCCCGGATCGCCGACGACAACCGGGCGAAGGATATTATCCTGCTCGACCTCCACAAGGCGACCCCGCTGGTCGACTACTTCGTCATTGCCACCGCCGGCTCCCGACGACAGGGCAACGCCATCGTCATCGAGATCGACCAGGAGATGAAGAAGCTCGGCGAGCACAAGCTCGGCATCGAGGGCTCCGAGGAAGGCCGCTGGACCCTCATCGATTACGGCGACTTCGTCGTCCACGTCTTCTCCCCCGAAGACCGGGTCTATTACGGGCTCGAGGACATCTGGGGCGATGCTCCACGCCTCGACTGGCAGGATGCCTCGGGCGCCGGGGCCGATCGCAAGGATGAGCCGGTCCGGTAATTGGTTATTAGTAATTGGTAATTGGTGACTGGGGATCGATGAACGTACTTGACCAACTGAAAGCCCGGTTCGGGGCCGCGCTCCCGGAAGGCGCCGATCGGTCGGCGTTTTCGGCCGCGGTCCGTCCGGCGACCGACTCGAAATTCGGCGACTATCAGGCCAACGGCTGCATGGGCCTCGCGAAGTCGACCGGCAAGAAGCCGCGCGACCTCGCCGCCGAGATTGCCGGAGCCGTTGACCTCGCCCCGATCGCCGGAACGCCCGAGGTGGCCGGGCCCGGGTTTCTGAACGTCCGCCTCGATGACGGCTGGATCGCCGGGGCGCTCGGTGAGCTTTTGAACGACGATCGGCTCGGGCTCGTCGCGCCGGCGAGGCCGAAGACGATCGTGGTCGATTTCTCGTCGCCGAACGTCGCCAAGCCGATGCACGTCGGGCACCTGCGCTCCACCGTGATCGGCGACAGCCTCGCCCGGATTCTGACCGCGGCCGGGCACCGGGTCATCCGGGATAATCACCTCGGCGACTGGGGCTCGCAGTTCGGGATGATTCTCTGGGGCTGGAAGAACGCCCGCGACGAGGCCGCTTTTGCGAGCGATCCCGTCGGCGAGCTGGCCCGGCTCTATCGGATGGTCGCGAA
>DAIDJI010000905.1 GCA_027451455.1 Planctomycetales bacterium
AAGGCCGAGGCACTGCCGGCGGCCCGGGGCTATCTGAAGGCAACACGAGGGTTCGGGGACGAGCAGCTCGGCGTGATGCCCGACGATCAGCTCGTCGCCCTCTACCTAGCCGGTCGTTACCACGAGCTGAACGACGAGGTGTACAAGGCGGCCTATCTCCCAGCGCGCGAGGCGATCCCCCAGATCGACGCTGCTGAGAAGCGGCTGAAATCCTTCGAGTCCGGACCGCTGGCCCTGACCCTGGCGAACCTGCGACTGCTTCGGAACACGCTGACGGGCGCCGTCTGGCCCGACCGCCTAGTCGCGGACCTTCGCGTGATCGAGGCGATCCGGCTCCACGCCGCGGCCCACGGTGGGCAACTTCCCGATTCGCTCGAACAGATCACCGAGGTTCCCGTGCCCGAGGATCCGGCGACCGGCAAGCCGTTCCTCTACCGACGCTCGGGCGACGCGGCAATCCTCCACGGTCCCCTGGCCGGGCTGAACAAACCCCTGCCGACCTACCGGATCACGATCCGACGGTGAGGGATTCCCGCCCACCGATGTCGAGCGTGCGATGCCCACCGGGGACATTCGACCCCTACCCGGTGGGCTTCAATCTTCCCGCTGGCTACCATTCCCTGGAGATCCTGTCCTGGTCAGGCCCGCGAAGATCCGAGGCCCGCGATGAATTTCCGCTTCGATCACGAGAAAACCCTACAGGCTTCCGCGGGGCTCCTGAGCCTGGAGGCCGATCGGATGGCGTACATCCGGCTCCTCAAACTACTCTACATTGCCGACCGCGAATGGCTGGCGGAGGCGGGGCGTTCGATCACCGGCGACGAGGCGGTCGCCATGCAAAACGGTCCCGTGCTGAGCCGGGTCTACGACCTGATCAAGGGAGTCGCCCCTCGGGCCGACGACTGGAATGCTTGCATCCGGAAGGTCGATGACTCCGTCGAATGGAAGCAGGATCCGGGCCGGGGGAAACTCTCAAAGGGCGAGATCGAGAAGCTGATCGAGGTCTCCGAACGATTCCGGTCGATGGACGACTGGGAGCTCTCGGAGCACACCCACGAATTCCCCGAGTGGCAACATCATTACCAGCCCGACGCCAGCACGCCGATTCCCTGGCGAGAGATGCTCGAGGCCCAGGGCAAGGCGGATCGGATCGAGATCGTCGAGCGCAACGAAGCGGCCCATCAATACCTCGACTCCCTTACGGCGGCAAGAAAGTAGGTCAGGCTTTCAGCCTGACCCGCTCGAAAAGGTCAGGCTGAAAGCCTGACCTACTTGAGCTTCTTCCTTGCCGGCGTCATAAAGACCTCTCGCAGATGATCGATCAGGGCCTCCTCGGTGGAGGCGGCGGATTCTCGCGCACCGTCCGGGTACAATCGGGGCCGTGACATCCACAACTCGGAGGAAACCCCGATGTCTCGACTCATGACCATCCTTGCCGTCCTGCTCGCCATCGCCGTCGGCGAGGCCCGCGCTGAACCGTTGAAGGTTGGCGTTTTCGCCGTGGACGCCTCGCCGCCCGCCGGCAGTCCGCTGATGTACGACCCGAACAAACGGGTCGAGTATCCGCTCTCCTGCAAGGGCGTCGTCCTGATCGGCGAGGGAAAGCCCGTCGTCCTGGTCGCCCTCGACTGGATCGGGGTCGCCAACGACGGCCAGGTCGAATTCAAGAAGGCCATCGCCGAGGCCGCCGCGACCGATCCGAATCGCATCGCCGTTCACGCCCTCCACCAGCACGACGCCCCGATCTGCGACTTCACCGCCGACCGCGTCCTCGCCGCGCCGGGGATCAATGGACAGATGTTCGATTCGGCCTTCGCTCGCGACGTGATCGCCCGGACCGCCGAGGCCGTTCGATCGGCGGTCGCAACCGCCCAGCCGGTCACGCATCTCGGACTCGGCCAGGGCGAGGTTCAACAGGTCGCCTCAAACCGCCGCATCCTCGGGCCGAACGGCCGGGTGAAATACGTTCGATACACCGCCTGCCGGGAGCCGGTCGTCCGCGATGCACCCGTCGGCACGATCGACCCGATGCTCAAGCTGATCAGCTTCTGGAACGGTGATAAACCGATCGCCGCATTGACGTATTACGCAACCCACCCGCAGAGCTACTATCGGACCGGCCTGGCGAACCCCGACTTCCCCGGGATGGCCCGCGAGGATCGCCAGCGCGCCACCGGATGCCCGCACATCCACTTCGACGGTGCCGGCGGAAATATCGGGGCGGGCAAATATAACGACGGCTCCAAACCCATGCGGCGCGTCCTGGCCGATCGGGTCGCCGAGGGGATGGCGAGGGCCTGGGAATCGACCGTGAAGACGCCGATCTCGGCCGCGGACCTCGGCTGGGAGACGGTCGCCGTGGCCC
>DAIDJI010000906.1 GCA_027451455.1 Planctomycetales bacterium
GTCGCTGGTGGCATCGGTATTGAACTCCTCTCCATGAAACGGAATCATTCAGACCACCCTGCGGACCCGGAGCAAACCGGGATCCACGGCTCTCTCTAACCGAAGGCGAGGCTCCGAAGACCAACTGCGACCGAAACAAACCGTCGCTAAGGTCCGGAATCGCCCCCCACCGTGGCGGGCCTTTCGTCGGGATTCGTTAGCCAGATCACTCGATCGGCACGCAACCCCGCGTCACCCGATGAACTGGCTCCGTCACCATCTCGCGCCAACGCATCCCAGGGTGGGTGATTATGGAAATCATAAACTCCCGCGTCTGTCTGTCAACAGTAATCTGCAAAATTCATCTTGCTTTGATTCGGTACATCTGTTCGACCGTGTTTGACCCGCGCAGTCATGCCCGGACGGTCGGCGTCGGCCCCGGACGCCACAATCATATGCTAAGCTTCGCGTCTCAGCAAGGGATCCGAGACCCGCCCTGCAAGGGAGTTGCGATCGACTTCGTTTTTTTGTGCGAATCCGATTGACTTCCTCAGCGAGGGAGCTGGCCATAGACGGTTCGGAGCAAATCGCCGCTCTCCCAGGCGTTGGCCTCTCGGCCGACTTCCAACCGGGCGAGGCGGCCGTCCGGGCCGACAACGGCCGTGCAAAGGGTGTGGAGGATCTCTTGCCCGTTGGCGCCGAAGAGAAGTCCCAGGCGGGGGGCGACCTTCGCCAGTTCCTCGTGCGAGGCCACGGCATAGGTCCAGAGGGGCGGCCGTGCGCCCCGCATCTCGGCATGTTTCGCAAGGATGGCCGGTGTGTCGTGTTCGGGGTCAAAGGAGACGGAGAGCAGCCGGATCGCCTTCGCCCGCTCCGGGAAGAGGCTCACTTTCTGGGCGAGATCGCTAAATCGCCGGTCCATCGCCGGGCAGAAGTCGGGGAGGGGGCATCGCGTGTAGATGAAAGTCAGGACGACGACCTTGCCACGCAGCTCGGAGAGCCGAAGGGCCTTGCCGGCCTGATCGGTCATCGCAAAGTCCGGTACCCGTTCGCCGACCTTCAGGATCGGGGGAGGCGGGTGGAGCTCGAAGCGGCTGGCCGTCGAGGTCGGCCGCTGACTTCCGGAGGGCGGCGGAGCGGATTTCGTCCGCTTCAACTGACGAAGCTGGTAATTCCGGACCGCTCCGTCTCGCTTCTCCACATGGAGGACGCCTTCGACCTCGTCGCCCGGCTGAAGCAGGCCAAGAATCGATTCGTCTTCGACGTTGAACGGCATGGTCATCGCCGGCATGAATCCCGGAATCCTCTCGTGGCGGATCACCACCCGGCCCGCTTCCGGGACCACAGACCCGACGACCCCCCGAAGCACGTAGTCATACGAGGTCACCGGGCTCTCGGCCTTTCGGCGGGGGGGGACCTGGTCCGTCGTCTTCTCCTGGCAGCCAGCCCCGGCCACGGCGATCGCCGCGACTGTGACCACCCCTTGCATGCGTCGAACGAGGCTCGATCCGAGCCCATCGATCGTCATGTCTCTCTCCTCGAGCCGGTCGATCAGAATGGGAAGGTCGCATCCACCCGGGTCGCCGCGAGATCGCGAAGGAATTCGCCGATCCGCTCGACAACCAGGTCGGTCACCGCCTCCCCCTTGGCCGCCGACGCCCCCCGAGGGTCGCCGGCTCCCGAATTGGTCGTCAGCAGGTGCCAGGGACGGGTGATCTCGACCCACCCTCGGTTCACCGCCTCAAACCGACTCGCACGGACGGCTCCCGAATCCGCTCGTTCCATCTCCACCAGGTGGCCGAAATGGGCCAGCCCCATGCTGGTCTCCATCTCTCCAGCGTGGTCGTCCCTCGCTTCAAAAATCGTGGGATACACGTCCGCGATCATCCGAAACCAGTTACAAAGAAACAACTGTACTTTCGTCGATCCATGCATCTCGCGAAGGACCCACTTCAGGTCATTTCCCCCGTGGCCGTTGAGAATCAGGCAGCGGTCGACACCGTGGGTCTGAAGCGAATCCACAAGGTCGCCGATGACCCGGGCGAGGGTTCTCGGGTTGAGATTCATGGCCATCGGGAACCGCATCTGGTTCGTTTCGGTCCCGTAGGGAATCGCCGGCAGAAGAACCACCCGCGCCCCTCGTTCGTGGGCCCAGGCACACGCCCGATCGGCAATCACTTCGACCTGAAACGTATCTGTCCCATAAGGTAGATGAAGATTGTGAGGTTCGGTCGCACCCAGCGGCAGAACCGCGACGTCGAACGCCGGCTCTCCCTTGATTCGGCCGTAATTGATCTCGGCCAGCCGCCATGGTTGCATCGCGTTTCTTCCATCCAGGAATAACGAAGGGGAGATCCCTGTCGCTGGCGCTGGTCCTATC